>DATCES010000574.1:0-3126 GCA_036509935.1 Mucilaginibacter sp. | reverse complement strand
TTCCGGCCCGTTTGTTGCAAACCAGCCATGCCTTTCATTCAGCAATGATGGACGATATTGTGGCTCCGTTTGAAGCTGTTGCAAGGACTGTTAAGTTAAACCCGCCTGTAAAACCTATTGTATCCACTGTTACAGGCAAATGGATGAGCGGGGCGGAAGCAACGAGCCCTGCATATTGGGCGCAGCATCTGCGTAAAACTGTCCGCTTTGCAAATGCAATTGATACCCTGCAGGAAGACGAAGGCCGTATCTTGCTCGAAGTGGGCCCGGGTTTTGCATTGGCGGCACTTGCCCGCCAGCAAGTTACGATCAAATCAACCCCGATAATCGCGGGATTTGAAAAAAATGAAACAACCGCCGAGTACTATTCCGTATTAAGGGCGCTGGGACAATTGTGGTTAAATGGAATTGAACCCGATTGGAGGGCATTATACCAAAACCAACAAAGGCTAAAAATAAATTTACCAGCATACGCATTTGATAATAAACGTTACTGGCTTGATCCGATACCCCCGGTAAACACCATAACGACAGTTTTTGAAACTGAAGAAAAACCATTGGAAAAAGAACAAATAGCCTTACAAAACAAACTGATGAGAAAAGATATATTAACCGGCAAACTGCTGGAACTATTTGAAAATACTGCCGGTATTGTGATTGATCCGGCATCAGCAGATATAGATTTTATTGAAATGGGGTTCGACTCACTTTTGTTAACACAAATTGCGTCCAATGTAAAAAAAGAGTTCAATGTACCGGTCAGTTTTAGAAAATTATTTGAAGAGTATAATACCATAAATTTGCTTGCAGCGTATCTGGATGCAAATTTACCCGCCGGGGTCGCCCCTGTAGCAAGTATTCCAAACCAGCCATTGTACAGTGCCCCTCTGGTGGCAATTCAAAACCAGGTTAATAATCCGGATTTAGATTTAATACAACAGCAAATACAAGTGCTGGCCAGCCAGTTGGCGGCCCTGCAAAACAGCATTGCGCCTAATATTACCGCGGCCACAGCAGCGCCGAAAGAACAAACAAACGTAAAAAAAGCATTTGATGCCGATATCGGTATTGATGAATTAAACGGGGCGCGTGTACTACACTTAAACAAGCCCCACGTAAGCCCTGCTAAAGAAAAAGCAAAACTAATGGCGGCCCAGCCTGTGGCAGGTGCCAGGCTTGGCCGTGATAAAGATGGGAACCCGGGCTGGTTTATAAGCGATGTTAATAAGCCGGGGAAATATTTACAGGTTAAACTAAATGAAACAGCAATAAATAATTGATTATACTTGATGAAAATCAGTTTAGAAAATAACAATCTTATATACGATACTATCCCGGTTGAATTTGATCCGTTTGCAGGGCCGGAAATTTCGATGATAGCACCCGCTACCGAACCACAGATAGAAATATGGACATCGTGCCTTATTGGCGGTTCGGCAGCAAACTGTTCTTATAATCAAAGCGCTTCCCTGCTGTTAACGGGCGTTTTTAATAAGGACGCTATGCTGCGCGCATTGCAGGAATTGGTAAATATGCACCAGGCGCTCCGAATGGCGTTCAGCGCAGACGGCAAAAACATTTGTGTTTATAAAGAACTAATACTGGATATTGATTACCAGGATATTTCATCGCAAGCGCCCGGGCAGCAACAGCAGTTTATAAAAAATTATAATAAACAAAATGTACTTATACCTTTTGACCTGATAACCGGCCCCCTTTTTAAAACATCGCTGTTTAAACTAAACGACAATGAGCATCATTTAACATTTGTTGCCCACCATATAATATGCGACGGATGGTCAATCGGAATTATTTTGCAGGATTTAAGCAAACTTTACTCTGCTTATGCTAAAGACCAATCTGTCATTTTGTCTGATACGCCTCTTTTTACTGACTATGCACTTGAACATTTGGCGTTAACTAAAAGTGAAAGCTATAAAGAAAATGAACTTTACTGGCTTGAACAGTTTAACGATGGCGATCATTTATTAAATATACCTATTGATTTTCGGCGCCCCGCTTTACGTACCTATAAGAGCCGCCAGGACGACTTTGTTCTGGACGGCGCCTTAATAAATGAGGTAAAGAAGCTGGGAAAAAGTACCGGCAGTAGTTTTGTAATAACACTATTGGCCGCATTTGAAGTTTTTTTACATCAAATAACCGGTCAGGACGAAATTATACTTGGCCTGCCGGCGGCAGGCCAGCCTGCTACTGATAATTACCGGCTTATAGGGCATTGCGTTAATTTACTGGCTTTAAGCAGCCATCCCAAAGGTGATATTTCTTTTAAAGATTATTTAAAACAACGAAGGACAGCGGTACTCGATGCGTACGACCATCAGTTATATACTTTCGGCAGTTTATTGAAAAAATTAAACATCCCCCGCGACCCATCAAGGCTTCCCTTGGTCCCCGTGATGTTTAATATTGATACCGGGCTGGATGATGATGTTGAATTTTATGGATTAAAGTATAAACTGATCTCTAATCCGCGTGAGTACGAAAACTTCGAAATATTTCTCAACATAGACGATCACGAAGACTACCTGACACTGGAATGGTCATATAACACACAGCTATTTAAAGCATCTACCATTAAACGGATGATGGACGGATTTGAATTTTTGTTACGGGAGTTAGTGAATAAGCCCGAAATATTGATCAGAAATATACGGATGTTAAATACGGATGAATTAATCCTGCAATTAAATGCCTGGAATAATACTGCATCTGTTTATCCAAACCAGGCTGCGCTTCATCAGTTAATCAGTGAACGTGCCGTAGAAATACCGGATAAAAAGGCAATAACATTTGGAACACAGGCAACTACTTATAAACAACTGAATGAACGCGCTAACCAGCTTGCTGCGTTACTTATAAAACATGGTGTAAAAAAAGGCGATAAAGTTGCCTTTGCACTTGATAGGTCAGCCGAAACGGTTATTTCTCTGTTGGCGATAATGAAAACAGGTGCTGTTTATATACCGCTCGACCCGCAATTTCCGCTCAACCGCATTAATTACATGCTCGAAGATTCGCAGGCAGTCGTTTTATTAACTTCCAAAAAATATAAAGGCAATTATCAGTCGGCCGCCAAAGAATTAATAACAGAAGATGAATGGC
>DATCES010000573.1:0-4938 GCA_036509935.1 Mucilaginibacter sp. | reverse complement strand
ATCGGCCCCAACGGCGCCGGTAAAACTACTTTGTTCCGCCTCATTACAGGCCAGGATAAACCGGATGCAGGCACTTTCCGCGTTGGTGAAACGGTAGCATTAGGTTATGTTGACCAATTGCATGATGACCTTGACCCCAATAAATCCGTTTGGGAAAACATTACCAATGGGCAGGAAACCATTTTGGTGGGCAGCAAGCCTATTAACTCAAGGGCATACGTTTCCAAATTTAACTTTAACGGCGCCGACCAGCAAAAAAAGGTTGGCATTTTATCAGGCGGGGAGCGGAACAGGGTGCATTTATCTATTACCCTAAAAAAGGGATCCAACGTGCTGCTGCTGGATGAGCCAACCAATGATATTGATGTGAATACCTTGCGCGCCCTTGAAGAAGCCCTGGAAAACTTTGGGGGCTGCGCCGTTGTGATTAGTCACGACCGCTGGTTTTTAGACAGGATTTGCACCCATATCCTTGCCTTTGAAGGCAACAGCCAGGTTTATTTTTTTGAAGGGAATTATACTGATTATGAGGAGAACAGGAAAAAGCGGTTAGGGGATATTGCGCCGAAAAGGATAAAGTATAAGAAGTTGACGGTGTAGCAACCTCTAAATCTCCCCGGTTGGGGGGATTTTTTAATTTGTAAATCCCTTAAATGGATGTCCTTACGCATTGGTTTTTGCCCCTTGAGGCTATTTGCCCTTCTTCTTTTCGTAATGGCTCACATAATAAAATACGGCGCCAACAAAAGTAAAGATGATCCCGATAAATATGGGCCACCTGGAAACCTGGTTCCCGCTGCGGTCAATAACCATCGAATCAGAGTCAACAGGGTTAACTACCGACCTGAAATAAATAATTAATCCGATGGTTACAATTATTCCTATAACAAAAAGAAGTACACTAAATTTTTTCATGATGCTTTTGATAAAACAAAACTGTTGATCAGTTCGGCGTAAAGGTATAAAATTATGAAACTATTATAGCCCCGGTACGTATAAGAGCAAAAATAAATTTTTGCTTTTTTTATGCATCCCGAAATTCAGGAAATATTAAACAATTCAGATAGGGAATATCCTGTTCCCTCATCCCTTGTGCTGCAAAACGCCGAACGGATACTATATTATATGGATGATATTTATACCGAAAGGACGGAAAAATTTGAGCATACCCCCGCAGAAAGCCTTTACATTATGTGGAACGTGGAAGATCTGGAATTTCACATCGAATGCCTGAAAAACGGACGCATACTTTATACGTTTCGTAAAAACGGGCAGGGAAAGGCTTTCGGATCGGATACGATCAGTCAATTCATCCGCCGGATGGAAAGATATTTACTGGCTGGTATCGGCTAAACTGCCATAGGCATATCCATATCAATAGGGCTTCAACAGCCCTGTTCGGCCGCTTGGTTAAAACCGCTGTTCCGTGTTCCAATTAAACCTCTTTTATAAATTGAATTACAGGCTGTAAAAGCGTTTTATCACGCCCTAAACGCATTTAGGGCGTGATAATTTTTGCTATTCCGAAGGCTAAACGCATTTAGGGCGTGATAATCTTTACGATTCCGGAGGCTAAACGCGTTTAGGGCGTGATAATTTTTACCGTTCCGGAGGCTAAATGCATTTAGGGCGTGATAGAAATTTGAAATAAATTTAATTAATGATCTGTATATCAATATAATAAATAAAAGAACAGTAAAAATAGCTTAATATTTGCAGGGTTATGTGCCTGCGATTTTTTTTTTCGGTCGCTGTTGCAAATGATGGTTTGCTGCCTGTGATACCTATACAAAGGTACGAAACTGGCGGGGGATTTGCCAATGCAGCAGTAACTATTTTGTATTTTTGCTGAGTGAATATAACTGTATTAAAGCTTAACTGAAAGCTGAAGCTGTCCGCCCAATCCCTCCTCAATTATTTTTCTTAGCGTTGATACGCGGACATCCTTAACATCATTTTCCACTTTTGATATATAAGCTTTAGTAGTGCCGCATTTATCAGCCAGTTGGGTTTGTGTCAATACTTTGGCAATCCGGGCTTCATGAACCAATGCGCCTAATTTGAATTCATGGTAGCCCCGCTCAAATTTCTCTCAAAAAAAAACATCACTAATCACCCTTCCCCTTCCTCGTTTTTACCCTCTTCCCTTTCAACGGTAATGGCACATTCGCCTATCAAAGCCGCCAATGCACCCACAGCCGCCATCACCGGCAGCAGCAGTGCGCCTACCACGCCGATAGTCAATGGGAACGACATAATCTCTTTGCCCGATTTATCGGTAATGGTAATCTTCCTCACATTACCCTCAGCAATCAGTTCTTTTACTTTTTTAAGCAGTGCTTCTCCGTTTACGGTGAATGATTCTTTGGTGAACATAATGCAAAATTTATGGACAAATAATTAAACTTAAGATTGTTCCCGGCGGATTTTGTTACAAAAATTTGGGGTTTTTAGAGATTTTCTTTTCCAGCGCAAATTAATATGTCGTTGTTGAATATATGTTTATAACCGGCACAAACAGCAAGCCTGTCGTGCAATAATTTGATTAGCCTAATGAAGCTGAAGCCATAATAAGTTGATGGTAATATTAATATGAATAAATTATTTTTCGTTAGTCCATTTTCTTAGGTCGTCGATAGTTACAGTTGAAATGGATTTTATGTCTTCTTTGGCTAATTGTCCCGAAGAATTAATTAATAAATAACTTGGGAAGCCACTTTTGCCAAATAGGACCATCAGTTTTTGCATTAGTTTTTGATTTACAAAAATATATGTTCCAGTTTGCCGGAGATCAGCGATTGTGTTTTTCCAAAGGTCAATATTTGACCCCTGCGCCGTACATAAATAAATAAATTTAACAGGCATGTTCGCTGCCTGGTTACTCAATTTAAGGCTATATGGCATGGCGCCGAGACATGGCGAGCACCAGGTGGCCCAAAAATCTATCATCAGCACATTGCCCTTAAACAAGGTTTTTAAACTCCGAATAAATTCCTCGGGCTCCATATCGCTAACGCTGGATAGTTTGGCGCCGAAAGCTAACGAACCAATAGGTTTACCTATGGTTGAATCTGGATTGAGGGCGGCAGTCTGTTTTAATATATTATTAACGTTTCGCACCCTTTCTATAGATTCCTGATGTTTTTTACTTAAAATAAATTTGCACCAACGTGATTTGACAGATGACATTAGATAGTGAAGGATTGCTTCGTTTTCCTGAACATCCTGGCTGTGCATTTGCATTTTTAAAAGGTCCGCGTGAGCGCTTCCTAACAAGCTATCCAGCCCATGCGCTTGTTTTGAATGATTTTTTGCTGTAAAATCTTTCTGCAATTTAAAAAATGCACAATAAGTGTATAGGTTATTAATAAATATTATGCTGGTATTTGAAATCAGATAAATCTTATGCGCCCGTATTTGCTCCCATTGCGGCGATTCAATTCCTGTTGTTATAGCATAATGTAAAATTTTGATATAATAATCAGAAGTAAGTTCATTATTTAATATCCAGGAATAGACGGAAGGATGCAATCTTATAAACCCATCGTTTATCTTTTTTTGCTCGGCAAACAGGGAGTCGAGGCATTTTATATAATTCCCATTGTTGGCTTGCAATAGGTTTAATTTATCAGAAATGTTTAATTGTTGTTGTCTATCGTAAACTATAGCACTATTCATGAATTCATTCAATGGGCCATCTGTTCCTGCATATTTTACGCCGTCACCCAAAAAACTAACATTTTTCTTTTTTAGTTTTGCTAAATCCAGTTCCAGCGTTAAGTCTTTATTGGCATATAACCCCGCATAAAAGTAGTCGCCTACACTTAACCATATCTGTTGGTATGGTAAGGCATAATCAAGTTTTAATATGAAGGTGCCATCTTTATTTATTTTAAGAGATTTTGATGGCTGTTGGAAATCAGAGGTTGGCGTAACCAGCACATAGGATACATCAATTTCATTAAGTTCCTGGTTAGTTGCGTGAATTATTTTACCATAAATAGAGGGGGGTGAGTGATGAAAAAAATATTCATCGAACCGCGGATTTGCTATTTCTACAAGCTTCTTAGATGACTGTGCTTTTGCTGTTAGACTTAAGCATAAGACGAACAGCAATGTAACCGTGCGCATTATTTTAAAAATGGGATCAAAACTAATGTTCATGTGATTTATAACTAAATAAGAGCGATTTTTATATCCTTGTTTAAGGTATTTATAAACGTGCTTATATGCGGAAGTATTGTGTGAAATAAAAATCTCCTTTTTCCAAAGGGACATTTTACACATTTTTATTTTTTGTAAATTTGGATTGGATTAAAAATTTTAATTGTTGTTATGACCGAAACTTCAATAGTTGATAGTTTGTTGCAAAATATGGGTAATATGCATGAGTTAGGCCGTCAGCGTGCCTTTGAGTTGGGTAACCCGTTTTATGGTTTATTTAGGGAAGATGGCGGGTATTATCGTAAAGAATTGCCAAACGGCGAAAAATACCTTGTGACTGTTGAAATAATAATGGATGAAAATGGTATGCCGGTAGAGGTGAAAGATACCATTGTTAAAAAGCTTGATGATTAATGAAAAAACCGGAGCTGGTTATAATCAGGCTCCCTTACAACTTCACCCCCCTCAAAAACTCTCCGATGCCCATTTGTTTTTTGCCTTCCAGTTGTACTTCAGTAAGGCTTACAAACCCGTCTTTAGCGGCAAATTTCAAATAAGTTTTATGGTCGGTTAAAAAATGACCGGGCTGTACATCATGGGCCACTGTTTCATAAGCTGAACGGAATACTTTGAGTATCTTCCCGTTTAACAGGGTATAAGCTGTTGGGATAGGGCTCAGGCCGCGTATTTTATTGTAAATGGTTATGGCAGGCTGGTTCCAGTTAATCAGGCAATCTTCTTTAAAAAGTTTAGGGGCTTGTTTTAGTTCAACCC
>DATCES010000572.1:0-6168 GCA_036509935.1 Mucilaginibacter sp. | reverse complement strand
TAACGGCAGCACTAACCAGCAGGAGGATAATCCTAAATATTTAGTTCCGATGAAAAATCGTCTTTTTTGGAATCAGGGAAATGCAAAAGGCTTTGCCGAAGTTACGACAGTCAGCGGTGAAGCGCTGTCTTATGAAAATGTAGGCCGGGGGGCCGCTTTTGGAGATTATGATAATGATGGTGATGTTGATGTGTTTATAGTAAGTAATGGGGGCGATGGGGTGCTCCTGAGAAATGACGGCGGCAATAAAAATAACTGGCTGGAAGTAAAACTTGTGGGTACCAAAAGTAACCGCTCGGCTATCGGGGCCAGGGTAAAACTAATAAGCGGTAAGGTGTCCCAAATAAGGGAAGTGAATAATCAGAGTTCATACTTGTCGCAAAATAGCCTGACACAGCATTTTGGTTTAGCAAAGTTTAAAAAAGCGGATACGCTTACTATCCGGTGGCCGAGCGGGCTCAATCAGCAATTCCTGGATATTCCGGTAAACAGGCGCATAGAAATAACGGAAGGGGTAAACACAATTAAAAATTTAGTGCAGCATCATAACTGATGGGAACTTATGACACGTAAAGAATTTATTTTTATAGGAGTAATCCTCCTTATGGCATTTGCGGGCATAACAATAGTTAAATATTGGGGGCGCCCCGGTCAAAGCGATGCTTTACCTGTAGTAGCAAAACCGGATTATAAACAAACATTCTGGATTTATTACAACCGGGCCACCGGATACCGTTTGCAGGGTAAGGCAGACGCGTCCATTTTAGCCTATGAGGAAGCCCTCAAATTGAATCCGGATCATGAAGACGCCCTGTATTACATTGGGAATATGTATATGAAGGTGGATAAGTTTGATAAGGCTCAGGAAAAATGGGAAAAATTAATTGAGGTGAATCCGCAAAGTGAACGGGCTTATAATCAGTTAGGCAATCTTTATTTTTGTGTGAAGCATACAGATTATTTTCACCCGGAAAAGTCGAAGTGGTATTTCAAACATGCTGCCGGCTTGAACAATTTAACATTAAATCCAAATTTACGGCTGGGTGAAATCGCATTATTCCAGAACAGAACAAATGATGCATTTGGTATTTTCAACAAACTATCAATAATGGATCAGAAAAACGCAGAGATTTTTTTTATAATCGGTTATCTCAACTGGAAATCCGGGAAGGAGCAGGATGCCATCAAGGATTTAGAGCGTACTTTTGAACTGGGGATAACTGTTATTTTAACTAATGAACAGGGGGGAACTCCTATTTCAACTAATAACACATCAACCGGTAAAAACCAGGAGTGTGACTTGTTTATAAATTGGTTAACCGAAAATTTAACGGTACCTAAAAAATACGACATCCAAGTGGAGATGCCTAAACTGTACAAAAAATTTGATCAATATTTAATAACAGCGCGTGCGCGATTGAATCATGATTGATTTGCTTGTTTTTTAATGTACTTTGATGTTGAAACCGGTGGAGATGAGGGAGGGATTTATAATCCCCTTGACTTTTCCCTATTTTGATATTTTAAGGATTCTCAATTCGGTACTTTGAAATAAACCAAAATTAATTTACATTTGTATATGACGGATATTAAAGTAGATAGCTTAATTCAAAAACTTGAAAAGTATAGGGATCGCATATCCAAAAGTGAACAAAAATCAATACAATAACTGATCATACGGGTACCTTTCGGTATGCAGCGCTTTCACTTCCTCATAAAGGAGCGCCCTGAATTCATCAATGTTTTCCTTTTTAGTGGCCGAAATAAATATTGCGGGGCTATTGTTTTTTGCCATCCAGCTATGTTTAAAATCACCTAATGTCAATGGTTCGGCCTGCTGGTCCATTTGATGTTGTGTAGGTTTAAAAGCATCGATCTTATTAAAAACCGTAATCACTTTTTTATCAATAGCGCCCAGGTCTTTCAGCGTTTCATTCACGGTCCTTATCTGGTCCTCAAAGTTAGGGTGCGAAATATCCACCACATGTATCAATATATCCGCTTCGCGCACTTCATCAAGGGTCGATTTAAAACATTCAATCAAATCATGCGGCAGTTTGCGGATAAAGCCAACCGTATCCGATAACAAAAACGGCACATTTTCTATCACCACTTTCCTTACCGTGGTATCCAGCGTGGCAAACAGCTTATTTTCAGCAAACACATCCGATTTTGAAATCATATTCATAATGGTTGATTTACCCACGTTGGTATAACCAACCAGCGCCACCCTGATCTGCTGATTCCGGTTTTTACGCTGTGTTGCGTTTTGCTTGTCTATCAGTTTCAACTTGTCTTTCAGCAGGTCTATTTTGTTCAATATCAAACGCCTGTCAGTCTCTATCTGCGATTCGCCCGGCCCGCGCATACCAATACCACCTTTTTGCCGTTCCAGGTGCGTCCATAAGCGGGTTAGGCGTGGCAGCAAATACTGCAATTGCGCCAGCTCCACTTGTGATTTAGCCTGCGCGGTTTGCGCCCTGCCGGCAAATATGTCCAGTATAAGGTTATTGCGGTCCAAAATTTTTACCTGTAATTCGTTTTCAATATTGCGCAGTTGCGATGGCGTAAGTTCGTCATCAAAAACCACCATATCAATTTCCTCTTCTGTTACAAAAGCTTTTATGTCTTCCAGCCTGCCCGAGCCAACAAATGTAGCCCTGTCCGGCCGCTGCAATTTTTGGGTAAAGCTTTTTACGGTTTCGGCCCCGGCAGTGGTAACCAAAAATTCCAGCTCTTCCAGGTACTCCTTCGCCTGTTCATCGGTTTCGCCTTGTGTTATTACCCCAACTAATACGGCCCGCTCCTGCTTCACAGCAGTATCATAAAATTTTTGTCTCATTCAATAGTGATTTAACAATCAGAGTGCCAATTTAGCAAAATGGCGGGGAAAAGTTAGATAAAGCCAAATTTCGGACCAATTCCTATTTTGAGGCGCTACTATTTTATTACCATCAATCAGTGGTTTTGTCCCGTAGGATCATAGGTTTCAATCATAGCGCCTCAAAATAAGAATTAGCCAGAAAACTCAAAAAACCCCAAAACAAGAAATAGAAAAAGCATTAAAAATATTGGAGGAATATAACAATGGAAACAATTAAAAATAAAGATATGTATAATCGAAATAATTTATCAAAAAACCCGAAACAGTTATTAGCTGTTTCGGGTGAATTAATATTACGTGTTAATATTATTAATGGTCATCCTGTGCAAATCCTGTACGTTTGTAACCGCTAAGTGTATGAACAATTCCCGGAGCATCGTCACTAAAGGAAATTTTACAATAAATAGAATCAGTTTTATCGCCTGATCCAGGAGCATGGGCAGCGTTTGGCAAAACCACGCCGTTTGTTATTGTAAACGTACTTGTATAATCCTGATTAGCTACATTGGTTGCCGAAAAGGTGCCGTTTGAAACATTGCAGGTGACTTTACCCTTAATGTCCCAAAAACTTTTTGCATTATTATCATCATCAACCCAAATAGTATCACGTGTGTTAGATGCCGTATTGTAAGTACTAAAGTTGTAGTAACCAGGTCCAAAATCCCCGGTAGCATCTTTTCCATTGTCCAGCTTTACCCACCATTCACCGGCAAGCGACTGCGTAGATGTACCACCTACCTTGGGATCCTTTTTACATGATCCGAATGCTAAAACCAGCGTAATCGCCAGTAGCGCGTATAAATATATGTTTCGTTTTTTCATGACTTAAGCAATTATTGTTTTACAAATGTTCTGGTTGAGGTTCCATAACCCGGATTTACAATTTCCATCTTGTAGCTGACTAAAGTACCCCCTGCGCCAGGAACGGTTGACTCGTGTGCCGAACTTGTGGGGGAGCCTCCCGCAAGTTGAGATGGTATAAATATCTGGTTTCCGGTGGGGTTAAACACAACCACTGTTAAACTGGTACCCGGCGCCCCACCTGGATTAAATACCGTATAAACTCCGGGCGCAAGTTTTGTCCACACGGCTAACGATCCGTTAGTGTTCCTGGCGTAGCTGCCTGAAAAATCGTTATTCTGGGCGGTAACATCCGTTGAATAAACAGCCACGGTCCTTGAAGCCGTAGCAGCAAACCCGTCTGCATTTACGGCTGTGTAGGTAACAGTATACACGCCCGCAGTATTTACATCGGGTAGGCCGGTGGTTACAACCTTTACGTCCGCGGTACCTGCCTTTGCAGATACTCCCGGATCAGTATAAACACCTCCCTTAGGTACTGCAACATAGGCAGGCCCCGTTACTGTGATGTTGGGATACTGGGTAATTTTTGATATACCAACGTATCCTGTCTTATAGTTGAAATTATCTTTATTGCATGAGAAGGTCGTCATTACAACAAATAACAATCCAATATATTTTATGTGTTTTTTCATGATCTGATCTATTAAATTGTCAAATTAATTATTGGTCCAAACTTGTCGGTAATGCCCACCATACCGGCGTGGTCAGCGGCACTTCCGTTGGGGTATTCTTATTGGTAGTATATTCTGATTCAGGGAAAATTAAACGTTTAGGGAATAACTTACCTGTTGTAACACCATTAAGTGAATAAACCCATTGGCCTGGCACATAACTAGGAGAATTAGAATACACACTGCTGATAACAGGATACCCTGTACGTTCCTGGTCAAAGAAACCTTCAAGCGTATGGCAGCCATTTGCAACAGACACCCATTTTTGGGTAATGATGGCTTGAATTTGTGCAGCTAATGGACCCGCTGTTGGATAAGCTACAGAGGGCTGCAGGAGATAGGTGTCAGCAGCGCCGGCTGTAAGGCCATTATCAACAAAGGATGATTCGACACCGGATTGATACAATGCCGATGCGCTTCCGCTTACCCCATATCGTGCAACAGCTTCGGCTTGTAAAAAATACGATTCTGCAGCAGATATGAACCAAACCGGGTCAGTCGCGTTTTGAACAGGATTATCAGCTGAACCATAAGTTGCGTTTGAGCCGTTGTAGTCACCCTGGTTTATACCGGTAGGCGCAGTCTTCCCAAAATACGCCACTATCCGCGGGTCATTGGTGCTTTCAAGATAACTAACAAACGTAATACTTGCTTTAATGTTGGTTGTTGTATTTAATGACCGGATGTTGTACTCATAAAAAGGATTATCCTTATTTGGTGTATTGGTAAAAATATTCATGCCGGCATCATTGGTAAGGAAACCAATGCCATTGCCAAATACCTTCTGAACACCAGCCGATGCTTCGGCAGGGAAGGCGTTTATCATGCGCAAATACATTTTTAGCTCAAGCGTATTTGCAAATTCGGCCCATTCGGCCATGTTACCATTGAAAACAAAATCGGTTGATGCATCGGGTTCGCCAAGATCAACCGCGTAGTTAGCTTTTAAAGCAGCGTCAATTTCAGCTATCAGGCCCAAGTAAACACTATGGCCTGCATCATACTGAGGCTGTACGTTGGCCTGACCGAGCAAAGCCTGGGAATAAGGAACCTGGTCATATAAATCAGCCAAAACTTCTAAAGTATAGGCTTTCATACAAGTGCTCATTAAAACAAAGTTATTTAAGCCCTTTGCCTTTGCCTGGGTAATTGCCAATTGGTAATCTTCCAGTGCGCCTGCATATAATTCATTCCAGTTAGCATTCAGGTCATTGCGGGTAAGATTATAGGCGTCAATAGTCCTGAACTGATTTGCCAGTGTGTATTGTGTATAATACTCGCCCCACATACCCCCTAATATATCCAATTCGCCACCAATACGTGCGGCAGTTGAAGCCACAGCTGACGGAAATAATATTTGCGGGGTTGCCGATGCCAACGGAGGGTTATTCGGACTGGTATTAATGTCCGTTATCTTTTTACATCCGAACGTAAAAAACGTTAACGAAACGATAACTATAGTTTTTAAAATATTTCTTTTCATGATAAAAATTCATTTAAAATGTTACATTTAATTTGACGCCATAAAACCGTAATGGCGGGCCGCTGGCATCTTCGCCCAGTTCACTTCCTAAGCCGCCAGTACCTATATTAATCATTTCAGGGTCAACTATGTGGTTTGATGAAGGCAACCATGTGTACAGGTTCCTGCCAAATACCGATATCTTTGCCTGCGAGGCGCCAATATGACGGATCCATGAAGCAGGTATCTTATAACCTAATGATACTTCCCGTAACTTAACATACGTC
>DATCES010000571.1:0-5677 GCA_036509935.1 Mucilaginibacter sp. | reverse complement strand
GCGCCAATGCGTTCAGGGCCCCGTATATGATAGATATTACGCCCAAAAGCCCCAGCCAGTATGCATCGGCCGAGGCGATCTCAGGAAAAATACCCAGGCAAACCCTGATAATGCCATACCCCCCTACCTTTAACAATATCCCGGCAAGAATTATTGAAACAGGCGTTGGCGCTTCCACATGCGCATCGGGCAGCCATGTATGCAGGGGAAATACCGGTACCTTAATAGCAAACGCTGTAAACAAAACAACAAAACCAACCGCCCGTGCTGATAACCCAAAAATTGTTTGATGGCCCAACAACGAAAATACCGACCCCTGCTGATAGTTCGCCGGGTCCATCATTTGTATCATGTTAAAAGTATGATTGCCAGTTACAGGGTCTTTAACCGATAAATAAAGGCCAACCATCACCAGTAGCATAAAAACGGACCCGAATAAGGTGTACAGGAAGAATTTTATAGCCGCGTATTCCCGCCTGGTGCCTCCCCACATCCCTATTAAAAAGTACAGCGGCAACAGCATAAGCTCGTAAAAAATATAAAACAAGAAGAAATCGAGTGAGCAAAATACGCCGGTAACGGCCATATCCAGTATTAAAAAAAGTATAAAGAACCCTTTTAAATTGCTTTTTATCTCCCAGCATGCCAGGGCCGCTATAACCAAAACAAATGAGGTCATCACCAGCAAGGCTATGGATATGCCGTCAAGCCCTACAAAATAGTCTATCTGCATTTTACCCATAGCGCCCAGGTCGAGGTTGATCCAGGGCAGTTTTTGCGTAAACTGGAACTGGCTTTCGTGGTTTATACCGCCAAACGCAGCGCCGCTTTTAAAATTGCAATATATCCAGATACTCATACCCAGTTGCACCAGGGTTGCCAGCAGGGATATATATTTAAAACTGCTGCGCCACGCAGAAGGCAGCGCCGCAATAATTAACCCGAACAAAACAGGGGTAAATATCAGGAGGGTAAGGATGTTCATTGCAGTGATTAGAGATTAGCGATTAGTAATATTTGTAGCCATAGTAAAAGGTATTTAATGCCATTTATTTTTTATAAAATTTAATATCAATATAGGCATATTGTTTTAAACATAATCGCTAATCACAAATCCCTAACCTCTAAAACAAAGTTTTTAAAATAAACAAAATCAAAATTACAACCAGCATACTAAATAAATAATACTGGACCTTGCCCCCCTGGAACCTCCGTGCGAAATTACCAATGGCGCGCACTATTGCAACCAGTAAATTTAAAAATCCGTCAATTATATGGCGGTCAACCCAGGAGGATAGTTTTGACAGCGCAATACCAGCCTTTGCCATTGAATTTACAAAGCCATCAATAATCCGCCTGTCGAACCAAAATGTGGACCGGCTTAAAACCAGTAAAGGGGTTACAATAATTTTGTTATAAATATCATCAAAATACCATTCGTTTTTGGATAAACGGAACAAAAATCCTCCTTGCGGAAATGGGTCAGCCCAACGCTTTACATAAATAGGGTATGCCACGCATATAACCAAAATATTTAAAACATTTACACCTGTAGGAACAAGCGTATGGTATATATTTTCATTCCGCAGGCTTGCAATTGAAGAAAAGCCATTAAACAGCCAGGCATGCTGGTATGAAAATGGATTTGTTGAAAACAAAGGGAACAAACAACCAACGGCCAGCAAAACGAAAGGCGCTTTATATTGCCAGCCGCCATCGTTGATATGCACCTTAATATCCGGCTTAATTTGCAATACCGCCATTTCTCCAAAAAACACCTTAACAATTAGCCGTGTTACATAAAAAGCAGTAAGCCATGTGGTGATTAATGCAACTACCGGCACTAATTCAAAAAAGCCGCTTCGGCCCTCAGTCCATTCAAACGCCTGTATCAAAATGCTGTCTTTTGATAAATAGCCCGAGGTTAACGGTAAACCGATCAATGCCATTGCGCCAATTAAGGCGGCAATAAAGGTAAAAGGCATTTTTTTGCGCAGGCCGCCCATGTTTTGTATGTTTTGCGGGTCGATATCAAGCGAATTATCATCCCTTATGTGCGTCATTTGATGGATTACTATACCGGCCACCAAAAATAAAAGCGCCTTGAAAAAAGCATGTGCCGCCAAATGGAACAACGATGAAGCATAAGCCCCGATACCCATTGCCATAATCATAAAGCCAAGCTGTGAGATGGTGGAATAGGCGAGTATGCGTTTCAGGTCGTTTTGTGTGAGGGCGATAGTGGCCGCCATAAATGCTGTAAAACAACCAATAATAGCAAGTGCAGTTAGCTCTGTATAATTAAACATGGGATAAACCCTGCCTAATAAAAATACGCCCGCTGCTACCATTGTTGCTGCGTGAATGAGGGCAGATATGGATGTTGGGCCTTCCATAGCATCTGGCAGCCAGGTGTGCAGCGGGAACTGTGCTGATTTTGCTGCTACCGCTAAAAAAATCCCCCCGCAGGCGATGTATTGCCATAAAGCAGGAAGATGGCCCGATGGCGCAACCCATGCCCCGTTTTTGATAATTGACTGGGCTATCAATCCTTTATCAGCAAAAAGCTGCGCTATATCAAACGTGTGGTATTGCGCAAAAAAAATAATGATAGCCGTTAACAAACCAATATCACCTACCCGGTTTATGATAAAAGCCTTTTTATTGGCCTGGGTGGCTTTATGCCGCTTAAACCAAAAGCCAATAAGCAGGTAAGATGAAAAACCAACCAGTTCCCAAAAGATATAAAACGTTACAAGGTTATCAGCTATAACCAAAGCCAGCATACTGAAGCAAAAAAAGCTGAGATAAGCGAAGTAACGATTGTAATTTTCATCGTCCTTCATGTAGGCGATGGAGTAAATATGAACCGACAGCGCGATAACGGAAACCAACAGCAGCATTAAAACTGAAAGGTTGTTCAATAAAATACCGGCATACAATTTAGTATTGCCGATGGTGAACCAAAGCAGTTGCTGATGTATCAAATGGTTAGTGTTCCAAACTTTGGCAAATACAAATTCGGATAAAACGCAACTTATTATAATTGATATGGTTGATAGCCACCCGGTTATTTTATGCCAATTGCCAGGCAACGATAAATTAATTACAAAGGCAAACAAGGGCAATAGCACTGCTGCCAGTGTAAAATGAATGGTTAAGATATCTATTGTGTGTAAAAAATCTTTCACTTTTTCAGTCTTGCATATATTAGGCATAATACTTTGTGCCTTTAATGTTTGGGTTGTTTTAAATATGTTATCTAATCAGCGGGAGACGCAAAGTATTGCGTCTCTACGGATTTTTCATTCCTTCAATTTATCAATCTTACCCGGATCAATGGTTTTATACTGCCGGTAAACGTTTAAAATAATAGCCAGGGCTACCGCCGTGGTAGCTGCTGCCAGCACTATGGCAAACAAGGCGAACATTTGGCCGCCATTATTTAAACGGTCGTATTTGCCGAAGGCTACCAGGTTTAATATGGCGGCATTCAGCATCAGTTCAATACCTATCAGTACTTGTATGGCATTATGTTTGGATACTAACATATACAAGCCTATGCAAAATAAACATGCGCTTACCACCAAAAAATGGGTCAAACTGATCATTGCTTTTCCCCTTTCCGTGATAAATGGGCCGCCCCAACCAGCGCTATCATTAATAAAATGGATATAGCTTCAAATGGCAGCAAATACCATGTCATCAGGTTAACGCCAATATTCTCCGTCATGGCTGCATCGGGTTTAATCTCATTTTTAAACCCAATTGATCTTTTTACCCATTCAAGGTTATCCGCATCAACCTTAAATATCATATTAAGCACAACGATCAAAAATAATACAGCCAATAAAATAGCGGGAATTTTGCCCAAACTTATAAAAGGTTTGCGTTGCTGCGTTATTATATTCAATGTTTCCTTTCCCGACAGCATAAAAGCAAACAGGATGAGTACCAAAATACCGCCAACATAAATCACTATCTGTGTAATGGCCACAAAATCAGCAAGGGCCAAAACATATAGGCCTGCAAGCGCAAACAATGTGATAAAAAACATAAAAACAGAACGGACCACGTTTTTGGTTGAGGCAACAAATAAAGCCGAAGCCAGCGCGATAAAACCCATTACATAAAACAGGAACTGGATCAAGTTCATGCCCCGCCCTCCTTTTGCTGCATGGTTGCCAGTTTAGCCGCCTGCCGTTCTGCCTGCTGCTGCTCAAACTCACGCCGCTTTTCGGTGGCCATTTCAGGCGTCATGTCGGAAAACTGATAAGTAAGGGCATTAATATCAACCACGCTCCTGTCATACTGGTTGGTCATCACAATACATTCTGTAGGGCAAACAATGGTGCAAAGGCCGCAGTACATGCATTTGGCCATGTCAATATCAAACTTTGCCGCGTATAATCTTTTTGTAGTCCCATCGGATGTTTGCCCGATGGCCCCGGTAGCTTTTATGGCTTCAATATCAATACAATCAACCGGGCAAATTTTGGCGCAAAGGTCGCATACAATACAATCATCCATTTCCACATCCAACTGGTATCGCCCTACTTCGGGTATGGACAGTTTCTGATGGGGGTATTGAATGGTATTGGTGCCTTCCAGTTGTTTAAAATAATTATTGTCGCTGGCAGGCAAAACCTTTCTTTTTTTATGTGAAGAAAAAAGATGCCGCAGGGTGATGGTTAATCCCCTTGATGCCGATAAAAAGCCGTTTATTGTTGATTTTGTCATTAGTCATTGGTCATTTCGCCTCATCCTAAATCCTTCTCCAAAGGAGAAGGACTTTTCCTTGTTCTTTTTTTAAAGCCCTCTCCTTTGGAGAGGGTTGGGTGAGGCGTAAGGCACATTGGGCGATTGGTCATTGAGTATTTAAAAAATGACTAATGACGCAATGACCAATGCCTTTTTACATAAGCCACAGCCTCCATACCCCTGATACCAGCATAGATAAAAAAGCCAGCGGCGTTAATACTTTCCAGCATAATGCCATTAATTTATCTACCCTTAACCGGGGCAAGGTCCACCTTATCCACATCTGTATCCCCACCAGGGTTAAAGTTTTAATCATTATCCATAAAATGCCCCAGCCGGTGCCGGTTGTCCATGCGGCTAAATGTACCGGGCCAATGTTTGGCAGCGGACTGTTCCAGGCGCCTAAAAACAAGATCACCCCGATAATGGATACCAGGAACATCATGGAATATTCCGCTAAAAAAACCAGGGCAAACCCTAAGCCGGTATATTCTGTGTGGAATCCGGCCACCAGTTCCGATTCTGCTTCGGGTATGTCAAACGGCGCCCGGTTGCTTTCGGCTAACGAGGCTATAAAGTAAACCACAAAAGCGATGAGCAGGTGCGGCGCCCTGAAAATATTCCAGGCAAATATGCCCCCTATTGATGATACATCCCAGAATCCTGCAAACTTTATCTTCTCGGGGGATAAAATGCCTTGTTGCGCGGCAATATCCTGCAGGTTTAATGTTTGGGCAATCATCACCACCGAGATCAAAGCAAAACCTGCCGGTATTTCATAAGAAATAATCTGCGCGGCAGAGCGCATGGCCCCTAAAATTGAGTATTTATTGTTTGATCCCCAACCGGCCATTAAAATACCCAGGGTCTCAATGGAAACGATTGCGAAAATATAATATAAACCTAAATTCAGTTT
>DATCES010000570.1:0-3524 GCA_036509935.1 Mucilaginibacter sp. | reverse complement strand
GCCCCTGGCTTGCGGCTGCCTGCGCATCCATTCCAGCTCTTTGCGCAATAAATTGCTGTTTTTTTGAAAAGAGGCCTCATCCGCGCTTTCTCGTTCGGCTTTTTTCTCTAAATAATAACCGTAATTGCCATTGTAGGGTATTATTTTGCCTTTATCGATCTCTAATATTTCGTTGCAAACGTTATCCAGGAAATACCTGTCGTGGGTAACCATCAGGATTGTTTTTGTGCCATCGGTCAGTAATTTTTCCAGCCATTCAATGGTATCAATATCCAAATGGTTGGTCGGCTCATCCAAAATATATATATCCGGGTCTTCGATCAATAATTTGGCAAGGGCGAGGCGTTTTTTTTGCCCCCCGCTCAGCGTGTTGATGGCTTGATTAAGATGGTGGATGTCAAGCCGGCCTAAAATAGTTTTTATTTTGTATTCGTACTCCCAGGCATCAACATTGCTCATTTCCTCCATTACTTTTTCAATGGCTTTGGCATTACCGGGGTCATTTTCCAGGAGTTCTTCATATTTCCTGATCAGTTGCTGCTGCAAATCATCCGCATGAAAAATATAATCGCTTATGGTTACGGCATCTTTAAAGCCCGGATCCTGCTCCAGATAGCCTGAATTCAGGTCGCGCATTTGCGCAACATTTCCTTCGGTTGGCTTCAAATTACCCGCCAGCAGTTTTAGCAGGGTTGTTTTTCCGGCACCGTTTATGCCCACTAAGGCAACCCTGCGCCCACGGTTAATCCCAATGGATACGTTTTTGAATAGCCAATGATCATGGTAGGAATGGCCGAGGTTTTCGGCAGAAATATAAGTACTCACACTATTAGTTTTATTTTATCAGAACGAAGCAAAAATACGCATAAATAAATTGTGGCATAAATATCGGGCGTAATTCAATTTGTCGCGAATAACACGTTTGTTTAGCCTATACAACGAGCAGAATTTGGCTGAAGCCTTACTTTGATACCTCTTTATCCGTCGGTTAAAACCGACGGCAATGAATATAAATAGCTTGTAATTCATTGCCGTCCCTTTTAAGGGACGGATGGGTAAACAAAGAGCTAAGGGCTTTAGCCAAAATTAGTCGATTAGCGACATTTTGAATTGCGCCCTAAATATCCTTGTTTAAATCAAATGGTTATGTATCCCAGTTATGAACACCTGTGTAAACTGAAGGATAAAAAGTACCCCAAGAAAACAGGTCGGTAAGATAACGGCAAAAAGGCGAATTTTACATCGAAAATATTCTAACAGATTGATAAACAAGGAGTTAATGGCTGAGTAAAAACAAAACAGATGCTTCAGTTGTAATTGCATAAGTGCATTTTAAAATAATACGCAAGCACGCACAGATATTAACAAATAAAACGGGGCCCCATGGCAGAAGAATTGGAAATTCCGGGTTGGAAGAAGTGGTTTGAAGACATTGGCGATCAGGCAGCATTTTTTTTTAATTTTTTAAGAAATATTTTTAAACGAGGTTTTGAATGGCCGGAATTTGTCCGTCAATGTTACGAAATTGGCTACCGTTCGCTAAAGCTGGTAGGGATTACATCCCTTATTATGGGGCTGGTTTTGATAGTACAATTACGGCCAACCCTCGTTGCCTTCGGTGCAACGGGCATGCTGCCTGCAACGCTTGCCATTTCATTTGTGCGCGAATTGGGGCCGGTGATCATCGCGTTAATTTGCGCAGGTAAAATCGCATCGAGCATTGGCGCCGAGTTGGGGAGCATGAAAGTAACGGAACAACTGGATGCCATGGAGGTTTCCGGGGCCAACCCGCTTCAGTACCTGGTAGTTACCCGCATTTTGGCGACAACTGTAATGGTGCCCATCTTATCAATTATTGGGGATGTTATTGGCCTTTTTGGCGGTTTCCTGGGATTAAATATAAGGGAGAACATGAGTTTTCAGCTGTACTTTACTAAGGTAATAGGTGCAATTGGTTTCTCTGATCTTTTCCCCGCAATAGTGAAAACTATTTTTTTTGGCTTCGCTATTGGTTTTGTGGGATGTTATAAAGGCTTTCATTCAAACAAAGGGACTGAAAGCGTGGGTGTAGCAGCCAATACAGCAGTAGTTACGGCATCCCTGTGGATATTCGTTATTGATGCTATTGCCGTGCAGGTAACCAGTTTGTTGTTTTATAACTAAGATGGAGATGGTTGAAGATAGTGTAATCACGAATAAAAAGAAGCAGCCGGAAAACAGGGCGGATATTGTAATAGCTATAAAAGGCCTAAAAAAGGCTTTTGGCAAAAAGGTTGTTTTAAAGGACATAAACCTGGAGTTGAAAAGGGGCGAAAATTTGGTGGTTTTAGGAAGGTCCGGTACGGGTAAATCGGTGGCAATACAATGTATAGTTGGGTTGTTAAAACCCGATGGCGGTTCACTTAAAGTATTTAACAGTGAAGTTGCCGAAATGCCGGATCGCGAACTGAAACAATTGAGGATAAAAACAGGGTTTTTATTTCAAAGCGGTGCCTTGTATGATTCCATGACAGTTCGGGAAAACCTTGAATTTCCGCTTACCAGGGTATTAATGTTAAAAGATCAAAAGGAAATAGACAAACGGGTGATTGACGCGCTGGATAGTGTTGGTTTGGTAGAATCAATAGATAAATTACCGTCAGATTTGTCTGGCGGTATGCGCAAGCGGGCAGGTTTGGCACGTACGATAATAGTAAACCCGGAAATTATACTATATGACGAGCCAACTACCGGCCTTGACCCTATAACATCACGGGAGATAAGCAACCTTATATTAAGCATACAAAAGAAATATAAAACGTCATCCATCATTATTACCCACGACATGGAGTGCGCGCGGATTGCAGCCGACAGGATGCTGATAATGGATGATGGCGTTTTTATAGCCGAAGGCTCATTTGACGCGCTTCATAAATCAAAAAACAAAACAGTAGAAGCATTTTTTAACGACATATTATGAAAACAACACAGGGGCAAAAAATAAAAACGGGCGTATTTACTTTTATCGGCTTGTTGGCGCTGGTATTGGCCATTTTCTTTATCGGCAGCCGAAAAAACCTTTTCAGTTCAACATTTACCGTTTATGGGACATTCACAAATGTAAATGGCCTGCTGGTGGGCAATAATGTGCGCTTTGCCGGTATTAATATTGGCGTTGTGGAAGCCATTAATATTGTAACAGACAGCTCGGCGAGGGTTGATCTTGTTATAAACAGCAATGTAAGAAGGTTTATTAAAAAGGATTCGAAAATCAGCATCGGCAGCGATGGTTTAATGGGCGATAAGCTTATAGTTATAGCCCCGGGAGGTGTAACCAGCACACAAGAAGTAAGGAATGGCGATCAATTAGTTGCCATTAACCCGGTTGATGTTGATAAAATAATTGCGAAAATTGCCAAAGTGATAAATAATGCTGAAACATTAACAGGCGGGTTATCGGATATTGTTGCAAAGGTTAACAGCGGACAGGGAAGTATTGGAAGGTTACTGAACAGCGACAAACTGTCGAAAGACCTGGAAGGGAC
>DATCES010000569.1:0-5128 GCA_036509935.1 Mucilaginibacter sp. | reverse complement strand
CCCCTTAACTCGCTCTCTACTTCAATATCAGTAATGCCCGGCTTGCCACGAACTATAATATTGGGCCCATAATTGGCATTCTGCACATCAACCAGGTTCTTTGCAAAGTTAAGGGGCAATAAAATTTGCTTATCATCGGTTATACCTAATATATCGTTCCCCTCCTTTTTAAACACGCCTATTACCGTAACATAACGGCCCATTATTTTTAATTGCTTGCCAACCGCGCCACCATCCGGAAATAAATTTTGTGCAATATCATATCCAATTACAGTAACCGGGCTGCCGGCCCTTGATTCAAGCCCTGTAAAATATCTTCCATCCTCAAAATCAAAATTCCAGGTTTTGTCGTGGTCCTGGGTTGTAGCGTCAATTTGTGCGCCATCAACCGTATTGCTTTTATACTTAACAATGCGGTTGTCAATATTTATTTCGTACGACATGGCCAGTGCGGTTTGATTGAGTTTTTGCAAGTCATCAAATTCCCTTAACTTAGGATCAGGCCTTTGCATATACTTCCACCAGGGGAAATCATCGCCGCCCCCGCCCCAGGGCCATTTTTGGATGTAAATGCTATTGCTGCCTAATTTATTTACACTTTTTTGCAGGTTATTGCGCAGGGTATCAACCGCCGAAAAAACCGATATAATGGTAAATATGCCTATAGTAACCCCCAGCAATGACAAAAAAGTGCGTAATTTGTTTTGCCGTAACGCATCGTTTGCAAATAAAAAGCTTTCCTTTAAAAGTTTTAAAAATATCATGGGCCTTATTTTGATTTCAACGATTAGTTATGGATTTCACCGATTATAAACGGTTGCACCGATACTTGCAATAGATGGTACATCTTAATTTTAGACTAAACCGAGGGAATTAAGTTACATTATTTTTATTTATTTCAAACCAATATCTAAAAGGGTGCTTTATAATAATTAAGGGCACCGGTACTGATTGTAAAACCGGCAGGACTGTGTACAGGTTTCAAGCGGGGAAATAATGTTTTGATTGCCGGTAAAGCAGTTGCCGGTCAATATCTATTAACGCTAAATTTAAATACCAACACAATTTTTACGATGTCATTTTAGCAATTATATTCCTGATAACCCGATTCCCCCGCTAACATTCCGGAACCGGCATTGCAATAGCCATATTTTATATACTTGCAAACCGCAAACAAAATTTTATTTGGTTTTGTGATAAATGCATATATAGTGTAAATGTTACACTAAGATGAAGAATTTCACCGATAAAAACCCCATCTTTGCCGATGAAAACAAGGCGTTCATCTATTTTATCAAATTTTATGTAACGTTTTAAAATTATAGTCGTCTTACGATTGTATTTAAAAAATAGAAAAATACAAATAATTGAAAATCAAATAATAAAGAAATGAAAACTAAAATATTCTCCATAATCGCAATGTTTGTTGTAGTATTAGGAATCACAAAATCAACTTATGCAGCGCCTGTAAACAGCGCAGTAGTTACCACTTTAACAGGTATAAGCGCCATCAGCAAGATTGAAGTTCGCGGCAATGTTGAGCTGTTTATCTCTGACGGCGCCACCGACCAGGTAAAAGTGTATAACAAATATTATTCTGAAAGCGCTTTAATCCAGAGTTCAAACGGTGTACTGCGTATTGCTTCATATACCCCTGAAAAACTGGTAGTATGGGTTACCGCAAACGATCTTGGCTCGGTAACCGCTTATGATAATGCCGAAGTTAGGTCGTTCGGTGATATTTCAAAAATCGAATTCAATGTCGATTTGCATAATAACGCTTCTGCAAAATTGCATTTAGATGCATATAGGGCAAGTGTTACGGTGACCGACCACGCTAAAGCTGATTTAAGCGGCAATGCCGATGAGGTTAACTTAAACCGCAACTTTGCATGGAGTGTGAACAACATCAATTTTAAAGTTGCCCGTTATACCGAAAATAAAATTAATTTTCCTGTAGAAACTAAAGACGATAACATGGCCGGCATCTAACCGGCTTTATAAAAGTACAGCATAATAAAAAAAACTACCTGTTATCCCAGGTAGTTTTTTTTTGCCTGAACCGCGATCTTCTGAAGGTGGGGATGACTTACGGCTTAACTCGTCCGGCAAAAATTATCCACTAAAAAAAGTGTATCATAACCGTACGCCCCTGTTACAATAGCGTACAGTGCTTGCCAATTGATTTATGTATAAATAGCTGATAATTAAATTATTATGTTTTTGGTATGCTATTGATGCTTAATGTTTAATGAATGAAAGTTAATCAATCACTAATTTATAAATTAGCAACTAAATCATTAAATCAATAATTCACTAAATCACTAATTAAAAACATGTTATCATTACAGCACGTATCAAAATATTACCAGGCCGGCGGCAATAAAACCTTTGTCCTTAACGACATTAACCTTGAAGTAGATGAAGGCGAGTTTATTTCAATTATGGGCCCATCCGGCTCGGGTAAATCAACATTGTTAAACGTTATCGGTATGCTTGACGACCCATCCGATGGCTACCATTATTTTGCTGGTAACGCGGTACACCAGCTTAAAGAAAAACAGCGTTCAGCATTATATAAACAATATATAGGTTTTGTTTTCCAGGCCTATCACCTTATTGATGAACTCACCGTTTACGAGAATATCGAAACCCCGTTAATTTACCAGGATTTTAAAGGTTCGGAACGAAAAGCGATGGTTGCCGACATTCTCGACCGTTTCCAGATTGTAGGGAAAAAGGATTTGTTCCCGGCACAGTTGTCCGGGGGCCAGCAGCAATTGGTGGGCATAGCGCGCGCTTTAATTGCTAAACCCAAGTTATTACTGGCTGATGAGCCTACCGGTAATTTAAACTCGAAACAGGGTATGGAAATTATGGAGCTTTTCCGAAAGCTGAACAAAGAAGACGGTGTAACAATTATACAGGTAACACATTCCGAAAAAAATGCAGAGTACGGCACACGTATCATTAATCTTTTGGATGGTAAAGTTGATTCATCAAGAAAATTCTGAACAATAAACAATAGTATAACACACGATGCGATTTAATAAATATTTTTTAACACTGCTTTTTTTAGTTTGCAGTATATTAGCCCAGGCACAAACAGACACTTTGTTAACACTACGGCAATGCCTTGATATTGCCATAAAGAACAATTTGCAGGTACAGCAGTCCTCGGTAACGGCCGAACAGGCGCGTATTGGTTTGATACAGGCTAAAGACAACCTGATACCATCAATAACAAGTAACGCCAACCGTACGCTTTCATCGGGCCGCGCTTTAAACCCGGTAACCAATAACTATATTACACAATCCGTAACCTCCGACAATTATAACCTGAATGGATCCGTGACTTTATTTAACGGGCTTGCCCTTCAAAGCGCCATTAAACAGGCATCATTGGCATACCAGTCTGGTAAAATGGCTTTCCAGGCGGCAAAAGATATAGTTACTGTAAATGTTATAACCAACTACTTGCAGGTATTGGATGCCAGGGAAATATTGGGGCAAACCAACAACCAACTGGCTGTTGCGCGGGAAAATGTTAACATTGCCGAAATAAAGGACAAGGTAGGGGATAATCCAACAGCATCAACGCTTACTGATTTTCAGGGGGCGTATGCCGGGAGCCAGGTTGGAGTGGTACAAGCCCAAAACACCTTGAACGGGATGAAACTGAGCTTATTTAATTTAATGAATATCCCGTACAATAAAGATGCGGAATTACAACCGCTTAACGCGGAGGACCTGCAGGGGGACAATGGTGTTAATCCTGATGAGGTTTACAATACCGCTTTGGA
Organism: Mucilaginibacter sp.; assembly: GCA_036509935.1. Classification (GTDB taxonomy): domain Bacteria; phylum Bacteroidota; class Bacteroidia; order Sphingobacteriales; family Sphingobacteriaceae; genus Mucilaginibacter. The sequence goes on along the minus strand of DATCES010000569.1, from coordinate 1,325 downwards.
CCAATTGGCACAAATGAAAGCGGCAACTTTAATGCGCGAAAGCGCCGAAAAGGGTGTGCAATATTATAAGGGCCTGTTATACCCGCAATTAGCGCTCGGGAGCGGTATAGGTACAAATTATTCCAATTTAAACAGCCAAACCTATTTTAGTCAGTTCAGGAATAATTATGGCACTTATGTGCAATTGGGCTTAAATATCCCCATATTCACTAATCATATAAAAAAGAACGATGTGGCGCTTGCCAAACTCCGTTTACAGAATTATCAGTATATTGAAAATAATGTTAAAATAACGCTGAAACAAAATGTTGATCAGGCTTATTATAACATGATTGGCGCATACAAAAGGTACCAGGCGCTGGATACAGAAGTAAAAGCTTATGCCGAAAGTTACAGGGTACAAAAAATACGTTTTAACGCAGGCGTAATAACTTCTGATTTGCTTTTATTTGCCAAAGGAAATATGGATGCGGCTAACCTGAATTTGATAAGCGCCCGGTACGATTATTATATTTACAGCAAAATACTTGATTATTACCAGGGGAAATTACCGCAATAAATTATTTAATAATACCATTGGATTAACAAATAATTCCTAATTTTATTTCCAGAAAAATCAAGATATCCGGTTCGCCATTAAGCTTTGGTTTATAGGGCGGGCCGGATTCCTAATTCAATTATTTAAGGTGGCATAGTTATAATCATAGCCCCTGATTTTATTTATTTTTCAAATTAACCCCCCTACAGCATCATTATGAAAAAACTACTTATCACATTAACAATTTTCACAGCCGCTATCAGTTTTGCCTCCGCGCAGCTTTTACCTTCTTTCCAGTTTGGGGTAAAAGGCGGTATGAACCTTTCAAGCTTTCGGTCAATCTCATCGGCAACGTTCAGCAGTAATAACCAGGCCGGGTACTTGGCAGGGTTTTGGGCACGTATTGGCGCATTGGGATTTAATTTTCAGCCAGAAATGTACATAACTTCAAAGGATGCAGATGTTACTACAAATGGCGGTGAAACTACTGCTAAATTTACCAGCATAGATGTCCCATTATTGTTTGGCGGTAAAATAGGGGCATTTGGCATAGGCGGGCGCTTTTACACCGGGCCTGTTGTTTCATTCGCAATTGATAAAAGCCAAACTTTGGGGGGCGCTGTTGGCAATGCATTTTCGTTAAATTACCAGGATCAGAATTTTGCCTGGCAGTTTGGTGGGGGTGTTGACATTAAGAAAATATCAGTCGACTTGCGCTATGAAGCCGGCATATCCAAACAAAATTATGGAAGCGGACAAACCCGGGTCAACCTGTTTTGCTTAAGTT
>DATCES010000568.1:0-3963 GCA_036509935.1 Mucilaginibacter sp. | reverse complement strand
CCGGCAATAAGTAAAGTAATGTTCGTTTCATATTCTTGTGAATAATTAATTCTTTCTTAAAACATACTCGTATGCCACAGTGTCGAGCGGTCCAAAGCCGTTCAACCGAAGAACTATGCCATCATAACTGTACTGATATTGGCCGCTCAAGTGTATTTTGGTCGGAGTGCCTGAGACTGGATAAGTCTGATCAAAAAATTGAATTGCATTATTTGTGCCTATTAAAAAAGCGCCATGACTGCCGGCATGCAAAGTTGATGTATCGCCGGTAACCTGGTAACTTGAATTAGCTAGCATATCCAGTTGTATGTTTGCTTTTAGGGTATCAACCGTAGTCGAATTATTAGGCGTATGTAAAAACATGAATTGCCCGGTAAAGCTTCCCTGCAATGAAGAAGCCGCCGGTGCATGCTTGGTTTTTAAACAACTGCCTGCAAATGCCAGTAAAAGCAACGACAAGTAAAGTAATTTTGGTTTCATACCGATTTCCTTTTATTGGTTACGTAATTTTATTACAAACGCTACAATATATCAAATTATTTTAAATTCTCTTCGCTTCTTCCCAAAATACATCCATTTCCACAAGGCTCATATCGTGCAGTTGCCTGCCATTTTCATTTGCCTTGCTCTCGAGGTACTGGAAACGTTTTATAAATTTACGATTAGTTTTCTCCAAAGCGTCTTCGGGGTTAATATTTATAAAGCGGGCATAGTTAATTAACGAAAACAGCAGGTCGCCAAATTCGCCTTCGGCCCTTTCATGGTTAATTGCTGTTTCACCTTCGGCGTTAAACTCATTTTTAAATTCCTGCATTTCTTCTTCCACTTTTGCCCAAACCTGGCTTTTCTCCTCCCAGTCGAACCCTACGCCCCGTGCTTTTTCCTGTATGCGCGACGCTTTTACAAGCGCAGGCAACGAGGCAGGTACCCCGCCCAATACTGATTTGTTGCCCTCTTTTAACTTTATCAGTTCCCAGTTGCGCTTTACATCATTTTCATCCTGCACTTCAACATCCCCGTAAATATGCGGATGCCGGTTAACCAGCTTGTCGCAAATGCTGTTCAGCACATCGGTAATTGTAAAATCGTTTGTTTCAGATGCTATGCGCGCATAAAAAACCAGGTGAAGCATAATATCGCCGAGTTCTTTTTTTATTTCGGGCATGTCGGCGCTTAATATCGCATCTGATAGTTCATAAGTTTCTTCGATAGTTAAATGGCGCAGGCTTTCGAGGGTTTGTTTTTTATCCCAGGGGCAGTTCAGCCGCAAATCATTCATAATGGTAACAAGCCGTTCAAAGGCGGTGGCAGGGGTGGATGCTGTGGATGGGGGTATTAAGGGCATATTTTTTTACTAATTGAATTTTTTCACGAATTGCACGAATTTTTGCGAATTACACGAATTAGTTGTAAAAATAGGTTTTTAAGTTGGGAAGTTTGAAATCAAAGGTGTTTGTTGCGTGTGAATGTTATTATTTTTAACGAGCTATTTTATGGGGTGCAAATCAAATCTTTGCTCCGGCACCAAACGTTCCTAACGGAACGTGAAAAGGCTTTTTTACACATGGTCAGGTCAATTGGCATTAAAGTTTGCACACCAAATTATGACATTGTAAAAGAAAGCGAATGGTTTAAAAGCGCGGTTTTCAAGGTTCTTGATACATTGTTAGGTGAAAAATCGTTTGCGATGGATATTGACCATGTTGATTTAGGTAAACTTTCGGATAATCCGGAAGAACAGGGAATGATTGAATTGTTTGAACTTCCTGCTTTTGTAAAATGGAAGAAAGCCAAGTTAGCAGCCTTATAATTACAAAATCAGTGCAATCATAAAAATCAGCCTGAATCTGTGATTAGCCTTTCACCGCCCTCAGCATCTCCCTTTTACCTGGCGCACCCTTTGCTTTTTCTACTTTACAGCCCAATGCCTTTAGCGAGCGTTTAAGGTTCCCTGTTATGGCATACGTAACAAATACGCCACCTGGCTTTAAAAATTGTATGGTGTGGCCGATAGCTGCTTCATCCCACATCTCAGGCTGGTTGGCCGATGCAAATGCATCAAAATAAATGATGTCAAATTGTTGTTCTGACCGAAAATCCAACAGTTTGCAGTTGGCGATTTGCAGTTTGCAGTTGAGATTTATTGCGGTAGGAGCGAAGGTAAGATATGGGTAATTGTTAATGAATTTCTGCCATAATTCTGCCGGTACATATTGATCATAACCTGTTTGGCTTATCATTTCTGAACTTAAAGGATAAGCTTCGATTCCGGTATAATCAAGTGTTACACCCTTATCAACACAAAAATCCGCACTTAGCAAAAAGTTTAAACCGGTGCCAAAACCAACTTCTAAAATGGAGATGGAGGCTTTGGCGGCTTGCTTATCCAAAAAATACTGTAACCCTGAATTTATAAACACATGCCTGCTTTCCTGCAATGCACCATGCTTTGAATGATAGTGTTCGCCTACTTGTGCATTAAAAATAGTATTGGAGCCATCGGCTGTTTTTACAATGTTGAGCATGTTAATGGTACCTGATTTTTTTTAATTGCCGTTTCGGCTAACTTTTATTTTCGATGCCAATTTCGAGGACGGCTTCACTTAAGTCAAGCACCGGAACGGCTGTTATTTTAGCCGCTATGATGCTCGCTGCCGCGGCTGACCTGTAACCGGCAGCGCAATGTACCACAACCGGTTTATCATCGGGTATTTCATTGACACGCTCACGAAGTTCAGGCAATGGGATAGCAAGGGCATCTTTAAATATTAAACCTCCATGCGTCTCGTTCGGGTTCCGCACGTCAACAACGGTGTATTTTTCCGGGCTTGCCTCAAATCGCGGAAGATTAAATTCCCGTACCGGCCATTCGGGATAGCTGGGCCTCGCTATCGCTGCAATAATGTTTCCTTCGTAGCCAATTTTAGCGGCTTTTGTAATCACATTCTCCAAATTGCCTTCGTTGTCAGCAATTAAATAAAACCGCTCAGCCGGACCCACGATTGACCCTAACCAGGTTTCGAACCGGTCGCCATTTTGTAGGTTAATAGCCCCTTTTGCGTGCCCTTTTCTGAATTCCACGTTGGGGCGCGTATCAACAACCAGGCTATTATTTTCTAACGTAATATTATTATCGGCCCTTAAAACATTTTCAATGCTATCCTGAAATGCTGGCGCCCCTTTTTTGTTAAGCTCTACATCACTGCCAAAATATTTTGGTATAAAGGGCTGGTCGGCTATTATGGTCTTTACAAACTCCGGCTCATTCATCAGCTGCAGCGCATAATTTTCACGCAGTTCACGGCCAATAGTGCTTTGCAGGTCGGGGCTTATGTTTTTCCCGCATAACGACCCCGGCCCATGCGCCGGGTAAACGGTAACGCTGTGGGGCAGTTTCATTAGTTTATCGCGGGTTGAGCGGTACATTTGGCGGGCAAGTTCTTCCTTTTTTGCGGTGATATTGCCCACATTTTCGCGCAGGTCGGGGCGGCCCACATCGCCCACAAATAATGTATCGCCGGTGAAAATGGCCTTTTCGTTACCATTTTCATCTTCCACCAAAATACATATCGAATCGGGCGAATGGCCCGGGGTATTAATGGCTTTTAGCTCAATGTCATTCAGTTGTATCGCATCGCCATCGTCAAATGTTTCATGCGGGTATCCGGCGCCGGTTAATTTGCTCGTATAAATAACAGCCCCCGTAGTTTGATGGATTTCCAGATGTGAACTTACAAAATCAGCGTGGGGGTGGGTTTCAATTACGCCGGTAATATCGGCGCCGTGCTGCGCTGCAAAGTCGTAATAGGGTTGCGGGTCGCGCGCCGGGTCAATCACGACCATTTTTCCAAGCCTGATCACGGCATAGGAGGCATGGGCTAAACCTTTATCGTAAAATTGGTGGATAATCATTTGGGAGTAAATATAACGGTTTGGTTGATTAGGTGAGTGGTTGATTAAGTT
>DATCES010000567.1:0-3917 GCA_036509935.1 Mucilaginibacter sp. | reverse complement strand
GCCGCGCTTGCAGGCGGCGGTACAGTATATTTGCCTGCCGGGAATTATCTGTCGGGGTCTATACATTTAAAAAGCAATATTTCATTGTTTATTGACCAGGGTGCAACCATCATCGCGGCCCCGGTAAGCGCTGACAATGGTTATGATGCGGAAGAAGCCAGCGTTAATACTACCTATCAGGATTCAGGCCATAGCCATTGGCATAACAGCCTTATATGGGGGGAAAACCTGCATGATATATCTATACTTGGCCAGGGGATGATATGGGGCCGGGGTTTATATAAAGACTATGTAAAGGGCAAGCAAACGGCCAATAAATCCATCGCATTATACCTGTGCCGCAATGTTAGCATAAAAGATATTTCCATTTTACATGGCGGTTGGTTTGCCATTTTAGCTACCGGGGTTGACAATTTAACCATTGATAATGTAAAACTGGATACCAACCGCGATGGGATGGATATTGATTGCTGCCGCGATGTTCATGTTTCCAATTGCAGCGTAAATTCCCCTTATGACGATGGTATTTGTTTGAAAAGTACTTTTGGTTTAGGCTATGCCCGCGCCACCGAAAATGTAACCATCACTAATTGCCAGGTAAGCGGCTTTGATGAGGGTTCGTTTTTAGACGGTACTTATAAAAGAAATATGCCTAACGGAATAGGGCGCATCAAATTCGGTACCGAATCAAACGGGGGGTTTAAAAACATAACCATATCAAATTGCGTTTTTAATTATTGCCGTGGTTTAGCCCTTGAAACGGTTGACGGCGGCTTGCTTGAAGATGTGGCTATTAATAACATCACCATGAGGGATATAAATAATGCACCCGTTTTTTTAAGATTGGGCGCAAGGATGCGCGGCCCCGCAGGCGTCCCTGTTGGTGAATTGCGCCGGGTAATCATCAGCAATGTTATAGCTTATAACGTTGAACCGGGCCAGGGGGTTTTGATAAGTGGGATACCTGGGCACGCGATTAAAGATGTTGACATTAATAATGTAAAAATTTATTACAAAGGTACGGGCACTACAGCCCAGGCCGAACGCCAGGTCCCCGAAATGGAAAAAGATTATCCCGAGCCAGGCAGTTTTGGTGTATTACCTGCTTATGGCTTTTTTGTAAGGCATGTTGAAGGGTTTAAATTAGATAACGTTGAGGTAAGCTTTATGGACGATGACCAGCGCCCGGCTTTTGTTTTTGATGACATAAAAGGGGCTCAATTACGTTTTGTAAAGGCAAAAACAATAGGTAATATATCGCCATTAACCATAAAAAAGTCGGAAGATGTTAATATTTTCCAATCGTTAAATATGGTTGATGGGAAAGTGAAAGATTAACAATAAATAAATATGTAGTTTTTTTTATTATGTGCATGCACCGAATATCTTCACCGTTTCAATCGCTTCCTTTACATCATGCACCCGCAATATATTGGCCCCTTTTGTTAAAGCAATGGTATTTAAAACGGTAGTGCCATTCAATGCTTCGTCTGCAGTTACACCAAGCGGCTTATAGATCATTGTTTTGCGGGATATGCCAACAAGTATGGGTAATTGCATCATATTAAAATCCTGTAAACGGTTCATCAAAGCATAGCTATGCTCCGTTTTTTTAGCAAAGCCAAAGCCCGGGTCAATAATTACATCATGAATACCAAGTTGTTTTAAGTCGTGATAGCGATCAGCAAAATAATCATAAACTTCGGCAAATACATCCTTGTAATGTGCCATTTGGTTCATGTTTTGCGGTGTGCCTTTGGTATGCATCAAAATATAAGGCACCTGCAACCGGCCAACAGTGGCAAACATGGCCTCATCCAGTTGGCCGCCGGAAATATCATTAATGATATGCGCCCCTGCCTTTATAGCCGTTTCGGCCACCTTTGCGCGGAAAGTATCCACGGATAAGACAGCATCGGGGAAACGTCCGGCTATTGCTTCAACAACTGGCAGCAGTCGGTCACATTCCTCCTGTACAGAAATATCATCAGCGCCGGGGCGCGAGGAATAGGCCCCCAGGTCTAAAAATGTTGCGCCTTCATCCAGCATTTTTCCGGCTTGCTGCAAGGCTTCGGTTATGCCTTGCTTCCGGCTCCCAACAAAAAAAGAGTCGGGTGTAAGGTTTATAATACCCATAACTTTCGGGCTGCTTAAATCAATAAGCCTTCCGCCTGCATTTAGGGTTGCCTTTTTCCGAAAAAATGTATCTTTAGCCACTAGTAGTTGTAAATGTTGTAAAAATTTTAAATGTTATGAATGGGTAATTTTCAAAAACTGCAAATTTGCTTATTTTAAGTTGTAAAGTTATAATCGTTAGGAATGGTTAAAATTGGCTAACCCTTTTAACAACTAAAACTACTACAACATTTACAACCTTTTACAACAACTACAACTTTTACAACTATTACAACCTTTAATAACTATGAATAACAATAATAAACCCGCCGCATGGTGGCTTTGGGCAGCCAGGATATTTGTGGGCCTGCTTTTTATTTTTTCGGGTCTTGTTAAAATAAACGACCCGCTTGGTTTTTCGTACAAGTTACAGGAATATTTCGGGGTTTTTCATATCACTTTTTTGAATAGTTTCGCGCTCAGCGCCGCCATCATTTTATGCGCGCTTGAAATAATCCTGGGTTTTGCCTTGCTTATCGGTGTGCGCCCTGTAAAAGTTGCCTGGGGATTGTTGCTGCTCATTATTTTCTTTGCATTTTTAACGTTTTATTCGGCATATTTTAAGGTTGTGCAAACCTGCGGCTGTTTTGGCGATGCCATACCCCTAACACCCTGGCAATCGTTTAGCAAGGACCTGTTTTTGCTGTTGTTAACACTTATACTGTTTAAAAACCGCAAAAATATCCAACCTTTGTTCATACCCAAAACCGGGGACCGGCTACTCGTCATCGCAACAATAATATCGCTAAGCCTTGGCCTTTATACCTACAACTTTTTGCCGGTGATTGATTTTCTGCCTTATAAAGTTGGAGCTAATATATTGGATGAAATGAAGACACCTACTGGCGCTAAACCGGATGAATATGAGCTTACCTATCATCTTAAAAATAAAAAGACCAGGGCAACTAAGGTGATGAACAATACCGATTATATTAGCAGTAATATCTGGAAAGATAATAACTGGGCAGTAGTTGGAGAACCGGAGAGCCGCCTGGTTAAAACAGGTTTTACCCCAAAGATACGCGACCTTAGCATTTCGGATGCACAGGGTAATGATTATACAAAAGAGCTATTGTCCAACCCGTTTAATAATCTGATAATTGTTGCTTATGATCTTAAAAATACTGATGACGATGCCATTAACCGGTTAAATGCACTGGCAATAAACCTTTCGCAAAACTTTAATACACGTGCCGTTTTGCTCACGTCCAGTTCGGCGCAGTTTGCAGAAGCGTTCAGCAAGGAACGCCACCTGGTCTTCGAAATATTTTATGCGGATGATGTGCCGCTAAAGGAGATGGTGAGGGCAAACCCCGGTATATTGCTCCTTAAAAACGGGACAATTATTAATAAATGGCATTACCATACCATCCCTAAATATGATGTACTGTTAAAGGAGTATTTTCAGTGATAACAAAATGATCAGCTACCTCCTACGCAAACTATTTTATGGCATGGCTGTAATGCTGGGCATTGTGGTTGTGGTATTTTTCCTGTTCAATATTTTGCCGGTCGATCCGGCGCGGATGACACAGGGGCAGCGCGCGGATGTGCAATCCTTACTGGCTATCCGCAAGGAATTTGGCCTGGATAAACCTGTACCTGTACAGTTTGCTTATTACCTCAATGACCTTTCGCCAATTGGCATACACCATAACAACGACGAAGAGCGGCAGCGGTACCATTATGTAAAACTTTTCCCGGTGTCTGCAACAAAGGTGGTGGCATTAAAATGGCCGTAC
>DATCES010000566.1:0-8127 GCA_036509935.1 Mucilaginibacter sp. | reverse complement strand
GAATCTGGTAAAGCGCAAAAACTTTTGACCAATGCATTTGTCCGTTTTTAAACTTTTTAACGGCGTTTTTTGCAATCCGGCCCCTATACAGGTTTTCATTGCTTATTTCTGCATGCCTGCCCATCCATTCCTGAAATGGAAATGTAAAGCCCATTTTTGGCCTGTTCCAGATTGATTCGGGCAAAATTTCCTTAAAACTATCAATTAACAGCTTTTTTGGCTGCTTATTGTTAAATCTTATTCCAGGCGCTATGCTTGCTGCTAATTGCTGAAAATCTTCATCTAAAAACGGAACCCTTACTTCTAAACCGTGGCTCATACTCATTACATCAGTATCCCTCAGTAATTGGTTTTGCATATACAGGTTGGTTTCAAACCAGGCGGCATGCAATTCATTATAAGGCCCCAGATCGGGTAGCGGGTTTCCATTAAATAAAATTTCATCAACCTGCTTTATATCTGCATCAAGCAATCCGGCAATATCCGCAGGTACAAATAACCCCCGCAATAATAGATAATCAGCTAAAGGATGGTCGTGCGTTAAAAATGATATTTTCCTGTACCTGTCTGCATTAAAATAATTTGCCGCGCCAAAAATGAGGGAAGGTATTTTCCGTAAATATTGCAGGTATTTTATCCTGTTGAACGATGGATAGCCGCCAAAAAGCTCATCAGCGCCAAGCCCTGATAAAACAGCTTTTAAACCATCTTCATGCGCATATTTGCTGATAAACCAGGTATTAATACCATCGGTGGTTGGCATATCCATATCATTGAGGATTTGCGGAAAAAATTCTTCAAAGTCCTGCTGTCGTACTAAATGGGCATACTTTTCGCCGCTTACCTGGCTTAGAATAATATTTTGATAAGCCCGTTCATCATAGTTTTTTTCATTAAAATAAATGGAAACTGTTTTCAGCTGCTGCTCTTTTTGCTGGTTAGCCAGTAACGACATTAAACTTGAATCGATGCCGCCGCTTAAGAAAACGCCGATAGGTGCATCTGCTATTAGTTGGCTGCTTACGACTGCTTTTAAAGAATCATGCAGGCATTCTTTGGCGATGTTAACGTCAGTAATCAGGTTTTTACCTGCTGTTTTGTTTTGATACGAAGTAATTTGATGCGTATGGTTCCGATGGTTCCAGAATAAATAATGCCCCTTAGCCAAACTATATACATTTTTTAAGGTAGTATAAGGTTCGGGAATATGGCCGAAGGCTAAAAATCTAACCTGCCATGTTTGATCCGGATCATTTGCGATCCCGGCAATTTTAAATGCTTTGGTCTCTGATGCAAAACTTAAAGCCTCTTTTTCTATATGATAATACAGCGGCTTTACGCCTACAGTATCGCGTACCAGATAGGTTACAGCGTTTATGGTATCATATAACGCAAAGGCAAACATGCCGCAGAATTTTGAAAATGCTGCGGTTCCCCAATGTAAATAAGCATTTAAAATAACTTCCGTATCCGAATCGGAATGAAATTTGGCGCCTGCTTTTTGTAGTTGTTGCTTTAACTCCCGGTAGTTATAAATTTCGCCATTAAAGGTAATCCACACTTTTTGCTGAATATCAGCCATTGGTTGATGGCCCTTGCTACTAAGGTCAATAATTGCCAGCCTGCGGTGCCCAAATACCAGGCCTGCTTTTTCATCAATAAACAGGCCCTCGTCATCAGGGCCTCCGTGTTTCAGGGCATTGCACATTATGCTAACCCGTTCCCTAATTTCACTGGGCGTTAACTTATTTGATATTATTCCTGCTATCCTGCACATGTCCCTTATATATTCATAGCTTCGCCCCGTAAGTCACATTATTTAAATGTAACCTATTTATTATCAATATATTAACTTTATAGTATAGCTACAATATAACTGCCTTAAATTAAAATAAAAAATGCCATTTGGTATATATAAAAAATAATATAATTTTTAAAACCTGTCAATCAATGAGGCTGCAATATGTATAATTATTGAGTATCCTAGATTTTCGAGCCTTAGGGCAAGTTGTTTTTGGGAACGATAGGAAATGATTTCGCCCATAAGGCCTTTTAGCGGCCCGGCTTTAATAATAACCTTTTCCCCGGGCTGCAGGTCTTCTTCAGTAATTTCCAGTTCAAACGCACTTGTCATTACGAGTTTAAGGTCATCAATTTGACGTTGGGGCATTGATGCAATTTTGCCCGAGAAATATATAAACCGCGATACCCCTTTGGTCATCAATACTTCAGTTTGCTGTTGTTCTTTAATCTGCACAAATAAGTACGATTTAATAAAAGGCTCTTCCACCCATTTCTTTCTGTCGCTCCACTGTTTAAGTTGCCGGTGTAAGGGCAAATAGGTTTCAACCCCTTTATTTATTAGCGCCTGGCAGGCTTTTTTTTCGGCGCGGGGATAGGTATGGACGGGATACCATTTAACAGTATCAGTAGTTGATCGTAAAACCATAATTTACCTGCCACACATTATCGGTTGAACAAACGCCTGATATCCCACCATTTTTTTCTATTTTCATCAATATAATAACTAGAGCCTTCGTGGCCGCTATAATCAGCGTAGTAGTAATTACGGTTGCCATAATTTTCCCCTGTAAATTTGGTTGTATAGTATCTTGAATGTAACAAATCTTCAGCGAACGCATTCAGCACTATTACGGTATTGTCCAAATGATATTCAAGGGCGATGCGCTGCGGAACTGTTGCGGCATAGTATTTTGATTTTCCTGACCTTATCACAAACAAGTTAATGTCGCTCGTCCGTATCAATGGTATGGCATCTGATACTAAACCTATCGGGGCAGTATCAATCATAATAATTTCATACTTTAATCTAAGTTCGGCTATTAATACGCCCATTCTTTCTGAATGCAACAGTTCGGAAGGATTAGGCGGTATGGGGCCGGAAATGATAAAATCAAGATTTTTTTGATTTGAATGAAGGATAATATCGCTTGCTTCGCATTGATTGGCCAGGTAATTGCTTAACCCAATATCATTTGGCACGTGAAAGGTTTTGTGCAATTTTGAACGCCGGAGGTCAGCTGCAATTAATATAACCCTTTTATCAATCAGTGACAGCGTGCTCGACAAGTTAACCGCTACAAATGATTTTCCTTCACCTGCCACCTCTGATGTAATGCAAATAATCTTGCTTTTTTTCTCTGAGGCAAGGAAGCTTAAATTTGTACGGACCGAGCGCACAGATTCCGCAAAGATTGATTTAGGCTTGCTGATGGCTAATATTTGCGAGCTGAATTCGTCAATTTCTTCCGGGAATTTTCGTATTACCCCAATAATGGGGATGGTTGTAAGGCTTTCAATGGTTTCTTTATCGTATATATACGGGTTTAATACCCTGAGCAGGATAATCAACCCTAAACCTATGGCTAAACCAAAAATAATTGCCGAACGATGAATGCTGTGTTCATCGGGGGATATGGGACTGTAATTAGGCTGGGCCAGGTCAACAATCGATGCACCCGGCAATATTCCGGCGCTGCTGATTTGCGCGTCTAACTTTTTTTCTGATAAAAAGGAATAAACTTTATCATTGATCTCAAAATCACGCTTTAAACTAACCATATCGCGATCGGTAGCCGGCATTTCTGCTATTTGCTGATTTACAAGGGCGAGTTGATTGTTTAAAAACTTTAACTTGTTCTCAAGCATTGCAATTGACGAGTTAATACTATTTAAAGCATTATTTTTAATTTGCAATATCTGCTGGTTTATATCCTGTATTTGCTGAGAATTGTTAATATAATCTTTTAGTAAAGAATTTTTTTGGATAAGTAAATTATTAATGCTGGAAATGAAATCACCTAATTGAAGGTCAACCATGCCCCCCATGTTAAAATTAAGGTTGGCATTATCTTTTCCCTTAATTATTTCCTGTTTAAGCTGGTCAATAGCCAGAAGCTGGATTTTTAACAATGACTGCTGTCCGTCAATTTCCTTTGCTTTGCCAATAGCAAAATCAGACGCCGAATTTACGTCCATTAATTTTTTATTCTGCTGATATTGCGCTATCGAGTTTTCGGACCCCTTAACTTCGCCCGAAAGGAATGCTAATTGGGTGTCAATAAAATTTATCATCTGCGAAGCCGACTGTGTCCTCTGGTTGCGGTCATAAGTCAGGTACTCTTTCATAATAGCATTTAGTACATCCGCCGCAAATTGGGGGTTCGAGTCAACCTCCTGTAAGGATATAATATTTGAGTTTTTGGCCGTTTCGCTGGTATGCAACCCCCCTCGCGCCCGTCCCACAAAATCTTCGGCCGAATTAAGTTTAAATAAGTACGCCGTTGTTTTTGACAGGTCGCCCGGATATTTTATACTGAATGAAGTTGGCCCGATGGTAAAGGGCACATTATATTTACAAATATTTTTAAGGGGTTTACCCCCGTTATGATAGCTTATCCTAAAAGTGCTTTTGCTGATTGGCCTAAAAGTGATCAGGTCGCTGAAAAAATTTAAAGTGTCGAACTTTACAAGTTGAACATCAAGCGGCTTTTCGGGGTATAATTCAGTTGTCCGGTTCAGTACACGGCCTACAACATAAAAACTAATCCGGTAATCAAGGCGCTTTATTGCGTTTAATAAAAGCGGGGTGCTTTGCAATACAATTGTTTCGCTTTGTACCCTGGAAGAATTCGCCAGGGCAGTGGTATTCGTCAATCCGCTTAAATCAGGTATTTCAGATTTTTTTTCCTCAAACTTCATTGTGCCCGAAGTAGCATAAGTTTTTGGTGTGTCCCATAAATAAACATTTGCAATAATCATGCAAACCGTTAGCGACCCGGCTATCCAATACCAACGGCTTAAAAGTATTTTTGCGATCTTAAAATAATCAACCTCCTGGTTTGGCAGTTTAGGTTGTATCTTATCGGTTTCTTCCATTTATTTATGGATAAGCGTATATAGAATTAACGCAGTATTAAATAAAATTAAAACAGGTTGAAATACAGTTGAAAAGTTTTGTAAATTCTCGCTGCGGGTGGCCCGTTTATTTTGGGCTATATAAATTATATCCCCGCTTTGAAGTATTGCAGCCGGATCACCTATTGACCGGATATTGTTAAGATCAATTTTGGTTACCGCGAGGTTTTTCCCGGTTCCCCTTATAATTTTAATGTTTTTTTCGTCCGCCTTGTCTGTAAGGCCCCCGGCTTCACCGATTAGCTCAACCAAAGTTGTTTTATCTTTTGTTAATATATAATTCCCCTGGCCTTTTATCTCGCCAAGTACTGTTACTTTCAGGTTCACTATTTTCAGCTCAATAATAGGGTCTTTCAGCACGTATTTACGATACAGATCTTCAACCAGTTTTTGTGCTTCTACCCTGGTAAGCCCGGCAACCTGGAAACGGCCCAGGGCAGGCAAAGCAACTGTTCCATCTTGCTCAACCTGGAAGGTTTGCCCCTGCGAGGCAGTACCGCTGGTAGTATTGGCATTAACCGGTGCATCGTTAACAATATATTTAATATCCTGAAGGTTCCTGATCTGTAGCATATCCTGGGATTTTATATGATATTCATTAACATTTACCGGGCCCTTAAGCACTGAACTGTCAGGGAGCGCTTTTCTTTCTTGAAAAAGAGCCAGGTATTGCTTGTCAGAACATGATGAACAACTAAAAATTGCTGCGAATATTATATATGATAAAACCAATCGACGCATAAAACCCATCCCTTCTGCAAGTTGTTTGTTTAAATTAGGTAACCAGGTCAAATTTACATAAATTTGCAAAATAAAAAGGGTATTTTTCCTATCGCGTGCAGGATTTAAAAATTTCTTTGATAACTGTCTGTTACAATGCCGAAAACACCATTGATCAATGTATCCAATCCGTTTTTGGTCAATCCTTTAAAAATATTCAATATATAATTATTGACGGTGGTTCAACCGATAAAACTGTCCAGATTATTAACCAGTACAAGGACAAGATAAACATTTTTTTATCCGGGCCCGATGCCGGCATATACGATGCCATGAATAAGGGTATTAAATTAGCCGGCGGGGATATTATCGGGATGCTTAATGCCGATGATTGCTTTGCTGATAATACTGTATTAAGTACAGTAGCTGAAGCATTTAAACAACAGGATGCCCCTATTATTTATGGCGACCTTGATTTTGTAAACTCCCGGGGCAGCATTATCCGCAAATGGCGGTCCGCACAATATTCACCAGGTATGTTTAACTGGGGATGGATGCCCCCTCACCCCACTTTTTATTGCAAAAGGGAATTATTTCATCAATTTGGCTTTTATAGCCTTGACTATGGGACTGCTGCAGACTATGAATTGATGTTAAGATTTATGCACCTGCATAAAATAAACGCATTTTATATAAAAAAAATAATTATTACCATGAAAATTGGCGGAATAAGCAACAAAAGTTTCGCCAACCGCGTAAAAGGGTTATTGTTCGACTTTAAGGCTATGCGTAACAATGGTATTTTAATACCCGCAATAACATTATTATTCAAGCCACTCAGGAAGATCAATCAATATTTTAAATAATATTAAAATGTTGAAATGTTAATAAGAAAGGACATGAGTAACTGACAAATGTTAGTTAATTGCGTCATTCAATAATTATTGATAAAGTTAAATTTCCCTGATTGATGAATACAATGGTAAATTTTATACATAACTATACAATTATATATTACCTGTTTATAGTAATATTTGCTACCCTTGTTACTTCATTTGCAATCCCGTCAATTTTACACGTTGCCCGTTTCCGCCATCTTTATGATGACCTGGGCCACTTCAGAAAAATGCATGATCATGGGATACCCCGTCTTGGAGGTGTTGCTATTTTTGTAGGCTTCACTATAACTTTGCTGTTATTTTGTATGTCCGATAAATCACTGCCTGTTAATTATTTGCTTGCCGCGTGTATTATGATATTTGCAATGGGGTTAAAGGATGATCTTTGTGGTGTAAATTCAAGTACCAAGTTTATAATACAAGCTATTGTTGGTGCAATCCTGGTAATATTTGGTAATATACGCCTCACCGGTATGTACGGTGTATTCGGAATATATGATTTGTCTTATTTTCTTAGTGTGTGCGTTTCAATTTTAATAATTTTAATAATAGTTAATGCTTTCAATTTAATTGATGGTATTGACGGCCTGGCTGCTATAACCGGTATTGTTGCTAACGTTACTTTCGGCGCTTTATTTATTTATATCCGTCAATACGAACTGGCTGCGGTTTCATTCGCTATGGCAGGGGCGGTAGTTGGTTTTTTACGATTTAACCTGTCTCCCGCAAAAATATTTATGGGCGATACAGGGTCATTGCTCATTGGATTAATTTCGGCTGTAATGGCATTAAAATTTATGGAGGCAGGAAGTGTTGTAAATACAAAATTACCCGGGATTTATTGTGTACCCGCGCTAACGGTTGCAATTTTGATTGGGCCAGTATTTGATACAATGAGGGTTTTCGTTGTCCGCATAACAAACGGCGTTTCTCCCTTTGCAGCTGATCGCAACCATATCCATCACCGCATGTTAAAACTTGGGTTTAATCATGTGCAAACCACTCTTATTTTAACAAGCGTTAATATTGCGTCTATCGCGATGGTGCTTTTGTTCAAAAATTATGGAAACTCAGTTCTAATCGCCCTAATTATTCTTGTTTCCCTTGTCTTTAACTGGTTAATAACGTTTTTTATCCGTTCAAAAGAGCGCGAAAGTTTGGCCGTCCGCAATTTATTTGCTTAGGTTCTTCCCTTAATTTCCTGGTACATAGTTTTACGGGTTTGTAAATACTGCACCCGGGTAAACCATCCCATATCCCCCATCGTTAATTTTAGTTAGCTTTGTAACTTTATAAACCGCTGCGATGAGGATTGCTATTAACGGATTTGGCCGGATAGGCCGCATTTTTTTAAGAAATATTTTACACAGGCCGGGCATAACTGTTGTTGCTATAAATGACCTTACAGATACGCAGACGCTTGCACACCTTTTTAAATATGATTCTGTTCATCATAGTTTTAATGGAACAATTGATTTTGATAAAAATAACCTTTACATAGGGTCTGCTGAATAACCTAAACGATTTTGAAATACAGCGAGTTATGGCGAAATTCGTGGGATCAAGTGCA
>DATCES010000565.1:0-3122 GCA_036509935.1 Mucilaginibacter sp. | reverse complement strand
ATAAATGAAAAAGTGCAAAGTGATATTGCAATTATACAATAGTTCAAAATATGATCAAAATGAAGTTCAAACGAAAAATAACGATTAAGGTAACCAGCTTCTTGGTGCTACTATTGAGCCAGTCTGTTGTAGTCAAAAGCCAGCAGATGGGCAACGCAGAAATGAAATCAATGGAGAAAGGAACGATCTATACTGTTTTAAAGGGTGCAGGGAATGGCGTATCGGGTCCGGGTTCCAATCTTCCGCCCGAAAAGATGCAATGGTGGGAAGATCAAAAATTTGGGATGTTCATTCACTGGGGTTTATATGCAATCCCGGCAACGGGCGAATGGACCATGTTCAACCAAAAGATACCAGCCGAAGAATATGCCAAACTGGCTGATCAGTTTAATCCGAAGCATTTCAGCGCGACAGAATGGGCGAAGGTAGCAAAAGAAGCGGGCATGAAATATATGGTAATGGTTGCCCGGCACCATGATGGTTTTGCTCTTTGGAACAGCCCATCGAGTTACCGGCATTTTAACAGTTGGGAAACTGCCGCACACCGCGATTTTATAAAAGAGTACACCGATGCATGCCGCAAGGCGGGCCTCTACGTGGGTATTTATTACTCACCGCTGGATTGGCGCTTTCCCGGTTATTTCGACCCGAAGGGGCTTCCCGACAATGCCGCACTGCTCAAGAAACAGACTTATGGGCAGGTAGAAGAATTAATGAAAAATTACGGCAAAATAGATATTTTATGGTACGACGGGGGCTGGTTGGCGCATAAAGGTACAGATGCAGACGCCGCTTGGTTCTGGGAACCGTTAAAGCTGAACGCCATGGTGCGCAGCTATAATCCCGATGTGGTTATTAATCCGAGGTCAGGAATGGCAGGAGATTTCCAGACCGACGAAGGTGGCGCGGATGTTAAGGGGCCTATTATTCCCTTTCCCTGGGAAAAATGCCTGAACCTTAATTCAACGAGTTGGGGCTATAACAAAACTCAGCGATTGATGCCCCTTAAATATATCGTAGACATGCTCGTCAATACGGTTGACCGTGGGGGCAATATGTTGTTGAACGTAGGACCGGACCCGGACGGTGTGATCCCTCCGACGCACGTAGAACGCCTGAAAGAAGTTGGAAAATGGCTGGCAAAAAACAGAGAAAGCATATACCAGACGCGTCCGGGACCTTTTCAGCCCGTTGATGAATTTTACGGCACTACGCACAGAGGCAATAAGATATACCTGCACATCCTGAAAATGCCGGCTGGCGTCACGGCTATTAAATTGCCACCGACTCCCCAGACCATCATTTCCTGCAAGTTGTTGCATGGTAAAAAAGTCAAATTCTATCAGGATACAACGGGTATTAGTTTGAATATGGCTAGTGTACGTTTAGATTCTCTGGTAACCACCTTAGTGTTGAAAACAAAAGATAATTAACCGCAGCTTTTTATAACCCTTTCGAACACTCATGGTTATAACCCCTTTCCTTTAAAATAATTCAAAGCCTCCTGCAAGCTATCCAAACGTTCGGGCCCCATATTTTTAACGGGGATATTAAGCACGGTGGCCATCGAATCAACATCGCCATGCCGGTCGTTATAGGTTTGCACGATGATATCATCGGCTACAGTTTTTAATTGCAGTATGCCGCTATTGGTACCGCCCAGGTAATCCATATTGTTTAGCTGGTGCAAATTGAAGGAATAATAATCCTGTTTGCCTCTTTGATAGGTTTTGCGCAAACGTATAAAATAATCGTTCGTTAAGTTTAGTTCCCACTTTTTCAGGTTTGCATCTCCCGATGGGTCATACGATTCCGATAAGCACCTGTTTGTCCATGTAAGCCAATCCTGTTCGTTAAAACTATATTTAAAGCAATAATTAACCCATACCGCAAAAATGATAGTTAATACCAGCGCCGCTTTTTTAATCGTCGAAAGAACTGAATTTAACATGACAACAAAATTAAACCCGAAGGTAATAAAATGCATAGCTTTGCGTATGCAATTTTCAGAAAATTCACGGGTTTGGATTTATCAGTCGGACAGAAAGCTGACTGACAGAGAAGTACAGCAGATACAAATTCAGCTGGATTATTTTACCGTGGGGTGGACAGCGCATGCCAGCCAGTTAAAGGCAAAATCGGAGATCAGGTATCACCGCTTTTTAATTTTTGTTGTTGACGAAAGCCAGGCAGGCGCCAGTGGCTGTTCTATCGACAAGTCGGTTAACTTTATAAAACAGGTGGAGCAGCAGTTTAATATCAGACTGCTTGATCGGTTTAACCTTGCTTTCCGCGAAGGTAACGAAGTGCTCTCCGCTCCCCGCCATGATTTTGAGGCGATGCTGAAACAAGGCAGCATCAATACCAATACCATTGTATTTAATAATATGGTGCAAACCTTAAACGAGCTGGAAACAAAATGGGAAGTACCGTTTAAAGATAGCTGGCATATGCAGTTATTTGGAAGTTTGGTGGTTGAATAGTCATTGGTCATTGTGTTATTAGTCATTGTATTTTTTATGGAGGGCCAAAAAAAGAAGTAAATTTTAGCGACATTAAAATCAGTATCGGAACAGCTACTGTAAATGAACAGAAGGGCCAAACTTTGGATATAATTGCGGAGGATGTCATAATTTTTTTATTAATTAACTACAGGCTTAATTTTGAAATTGGTTTTAATCCAGCTTGCGCGATTCTCTTCGCCTGAGGTGAATTTGGGAGAATATCATATTTGCCCGACATAACCCAGTAATACGGCGGGTTGGCCTTAATTTTGTTTAATTCCGGTGCGCTGCTATTCAGCCAATCTTTAAGCCACTGCAATTTATTAAGCATTGTGCTCACCTCGCTGGTATTGGCGGAATGCACCTCAACGAAATAGGCTTTATTATTGTATCCAAAACAATAATCCCAACGATTAGCATTAGGGTATTCTGACTTAACACATTCGTCGATATCTACACTTCCGTTACAGGAAGAAGTATTACTTAGTGAGATTTTAGTACTGTATGATCCCATCGCCTTAAGACCAGACTGATAGCAGTTTTTAATATCAGGAGTCGCGTCAACTGCCGCTATAAATTTGTTATTCGCGGCAATTTTAACCATTGTTAGCAGCTATG
>DATCES010000564.1:0-2869 GCA_036509935.1 Mucilaginibacter sp. | reverse complement strand
TTGCACTAACTTCTGTCCTTACACTTTCAATCCGCTCAATAATATCCGTTTTATCTTTTTGAGTTAAAAACAGTTCTTTACTTATTTGAAATTTTTCATCCTGCCGGCTATCGATTTCACTCAAATCCTCCGAAATAAAACCGGCATCTTCACGCGAAAAATTATATTTTGTGAAAATTTCAGAGACTTTGGATTTTAAAGTAGCCTGCATTGCACTTAATGTTTTAAATTTTAATGCTAAATTTAAACATTTTGTTTCTATTTAGCAAACGCCACCGATCTTGTTTCCCTTATCACGGTCACTTTTATCTGTCCGGGATAGGTCATTTCGGTTTGTATCCGGTTTGAAATATCAGCGGCTAATATTTCTGATTGCGCGTCACTAATCTTTTCGCTTTCAACCACTACGCGCAACTCCCTTCCGGCCTGTATCGCGAATGTTTTCTCTACGCCGGGGTATGACATTGCAAGTTCTTCCAGTTCTTTTAAGCGCTTAATATAACTCTCCACAACTTCGCGGCGCGCACCTGGGCGGGCGCCTGATATGGCATCACAAACCTGTATAATAGGCGACAGCATCGATGTCATTTCTATTTCATCGTGGTGGGCGCCTATCGCATTGCAAACTTCAGGATGTTCTTTATATTTTTCAGCTAATTGCATACCTAAAATAGCGTGCGGTAATTCAGGGTTATCATCAGGCACTTTACCAATATCATGTAACAAACCGGCGCGTTTGGCAAGTTTCACATTTAAACCAAGTTCTGCAGCCATGGTAGCGCAAAAATTGGCTACCTCGCGCGAGTGCTGCAACAGGTTTTGCCCATAAGATGAGCGGTAACGCATACGGCCAACCATGCGTATCAGTTCAGGATGAAGTCCGTTAATGCCCAGGTCAATTACCGTGCGCTCGCCAATTTCGACAATTTCTTCTTCGATCTGCTTTTTGGTTTTGGCAACTATTTCCTCAATACGGGCAGGGTGTATCCGGCCATCCGTTACCAAACGGTGCATAGCCAGGCGGGCAATTTCGCGCCTTACAGGGTCAAAACCCGAAAGAATGATCGCTTCCGGCGTATCATCAACAATAATCTCAATACCTGTAGCCGCTTCAAGGGCCCGGATATTCCTTCCCTCGCGGCCGATGATGCGGCCCTTTATTTCGTCATTTTCGATATTGAAAATCGAAACAGTGTTTTCAATCGCGCTTTCAGTAGCCGTCCTTTGTATGGTTTGAATAACAATTTTCTTGGCTTCTTTTGTAGCAGTAAGCTTGGCTTCATCCACAATATCCTTTATCTGGATCATGGCTTTACTGCGGGCATCTTCGCACAAAGTGTCAACCAACTGGTTTTTCGCATCCTCAGCCGATAAACCTGCGATGGTTTCCAACTGCTGAACGTGCGAGTTTTTCAGGATTTCAACTTCTTCCTGTTTTTTGACGACAATTTCTGTTTGCCGCTCCAGGTTTTTGCGGGTATTATCCAACTCGCTTTCCTTACGGTTAATGTTTTCCAAACGAGAATTAAACGACTGCTCTTTTTGCTTCACGCCATTCTCACGCTGGCTAATATTATTGTTTTTTTCGTTTATCTGCTGCTCGTGTTCAGCTTTCATTTGTAAAAACTTCTCTTTCGCCTCAAGTAATTTATCCTTTTTCAGGATTTCGGCGTTAACCTCGGCATCTTTTAAAATCTTTTTTACTTTATTTTGAGCCGATACTTCCTGGTCCTTAAAAAGTTTCCGCAGCATAAACCTCCCCATCAAAAATCCCGGGAGCCCTCCTATCAACACACCGATGATAAGGTATAATATTGTTGTACTCATTGTTTATAAATTGGTATAAATAAAAAAAACCGCAACTAAATTTTTAAGTGTCATGTATTTAAAAACTTCATTAGGGATATTGGGAATCACAGGTTACCGTCAAACTAAACGATTAACGCATGCCTCTTTGATCCACTGATATTGAAGCGTTAAGTTTTTAATAGTGAAACTTAAAATTTAACCGCGGTTAAATCTTAATAGCGCTGTATGTATAAAGAACGTTATTGCTTTGAGAAAAATTGGGTCAGTAAATAATCCAGTTGATAAACCTTTTCTGTTACCTCCGTATCTTCAACGGTAACTTTCATATCAGCTTTTAATGATGATGTTGCATAATGCAGCACGCACATCGAAAGCAAATCCTGTTTATCCCGCACCGCATAATTTTCCTGATATTCTTTTATCCGGTCGTTAATTAGTTTGGCTGCCCTACGTATTATTTCTTCCTCCTCCATGTTTACCTTTAAGGGGTAAACCCTGTCAGCAATATTTATTTTTATGGAGATTTCTCCCATTTGAGCTATTCACTATCTGCACTACTTTTTCAGTAATACAATACACTTATCTATTTCCTGCACAAATTCGTTAATTTTTTGCTTTATGTCAAGACTTTTTTCATTTGTTTCTGAAAAAGATTTTGCCATCTTCAAAGCACGGAGCTTTTCATCCAGCTCATTCGTCTTATTTTTACTCGCATTCAGGGCTACTGTCAGCGCCTCACTCTCTAATTTCAACAGGTCATTTTCCTCTTGTAAAGCAGCACAAAGCTCTATTAAGCGCTCCGTTCTATCTACAATTGTGCTTAATTGATCTGCTATGGACATTATTTGATTGAGCTTATTAAGTTAATCCGATTGATTAAGTTGAAAACCTTTTAAGGACGAAATATATTGAATTATTTTCAAAACTCAATCACCGGCCACTCAATCACCCAACCAAAATTATTTCCTGATCTCCGCTCCAACTTCTTTACCGAAGTTATAAATTAATTTTTGCATTATCGCATCAATTGCTTTATCGGTAAGGGTTTGTTCATTATCCT
>DATCES010000563.1:0-2658 GCA_036509935.1 Mucilaginibacter sp. | reverse complement strand
ATAATCATAGGCACACTGATATATTTTTTCTCCATATAGTTGATCACTTTCTCCAATACATCGCGCGATTGCTGGTCCATTCCCTGCACTTCATCGGCAAAAACGGAATTGATGGCGGTATTGCGGATCTCTTTTATCTTTTCGGGAACCTGGCGCATGGCCAGCTCGATGCGGCGTTGTTTCAGCTCTAATAAAAATGCTGCAATATTTTCGCCGATTATATTTTCGGCATGGCTAAGCCCTTCGTAACGCTCGTGCAAATTCCTTTTGGCAATTTCATTTAATGAATGCACATCGATAAAGTTTACGGGGAATTTCTTTAATACTAAAGGGTCGGTATCATTGGGGATAGCCAGGTCAACTATGGTTTTGCGGCCGGTGTCGCCGTTTAGTAATGATGTATAAATTTCGGGGGTAATTATTGGTTCAACGGCTGATGTACAGGTAATAATTACATCAAAGCCTTTTTTATAATCTTTTAAAGCATCCAGTGTAAAGGCCCCCCCGTCAAGGTCGGCAGCTAATAGCACGGCCTTTGAAAGTGTGCGGTTAAACACTGCGAAATTGGAGAATTTATGCTTTTGCAGGTATTTCGATATATTCCTGTTCGTTTCACCTGCGCCAATAATCAGTACACGGGCATTTACGCATAATTTCAGGTCCTTAAGCTTACGGTAAGCTAATGAAACCACCGAAATAGGGTTTTTTGAAATATTGGTATTTGTATAAACTTCTTTAGCGGTTTTTACAGCGCAATTCATAAACATACGCAGGCCATCGCCGGTAAGGCCGGCTTCTTTGCAATTTTCATAAGCTTTGCGTAATTGGGCAAGTATCTCTTTTTCGCCAACAATCAGGCTTTCAAGGGAGCAGGAAGTGCGTAGCAGGTGGTCAAGCGCCCCCTTGTCTTCATAAATTGAAACGGCATCCAAAAATGCGCTGGTTGAAATAGGGCAAAGGCCCATATTTAATGCGCCTATAAACTGTTTTGTAAATTCCTTGTCAACCACTTGCGGTGTCATCATCACAAATTCAACGCGGTTACAGGTTGCCAGGTAAAAGATCTCTGATATCCCAAACTGTATTTTTACCCGGTGAAGCTTATCTGTCAGATTTTCCTGGCAAATCACCAATCTCCCCAATTCCTTCAGCTCAATCTGTTTGTGCGTAAAAGCGATTACCTTTAAATACTTCAAAGCTATTTTAAAATTTGACCCGACAAAAGTAACAGGTTTAATACGATGCAGTGTCAAGCCTTTGTCATACAGTTATATTTAGAATGGTTATAAACTATATAACGTCAATTTAGGTTGTTTTAATTCTGTTAAGTCGCGGTTTAATAAAATATTATATCTTTATTTATGAATAAACTAAAAAAAGCAGGCCTTGTAACGCTCATCCTCTTTTATTTGGTAGCCGGTGCAAATCATTTCAGGGATCCGGCTTCATACATTAAAATTATACCGGGTTATTTGCCGTACCCGCAAATTTTGAATTTGTTTGCCGGTTTTTGTGAAACAGGATTTACCATAATGCTTGTTTTTATCAAAACAAGGAATTTGGCTGCATGGGGGATTATCGTGATGCTGACCGCCTTTTTACCAGTACATATAAGCATGGTGGCAGATGCGCCCATACAATTGGGGAACCTTACGGTAACCCCATTATTAGCGTGGATTAGATTAATAGTTTTACAGCCTTTGCTGATATTATGGGCATGGTGGTACACTGATAAGTTAAAGGTTGATTAAATGCTTTAATCAACCAAACCGGGGATGTTTACCATTTCATTTACATCTTCCCCGTAATTTACACCTGGAATTTCAAAGCCAAACAGGTTTAAGAAATCAGTTCTGTAACCTTTCAGGTCGCCTATAGCCGGTAAACTTTCAGTGGCGGCCAGCGCCCATAAAGCTGCAACTTCGGCCTGGACATCATCGCGCATTTCCCAATCATCTACCCGGATCCTTCCTTCCGTATCGGTTGGTATTTCCCCTCCCGCATATAAGCGTTGCTCAAACAAACGCTGGACCTGCTCAATACAGTCTTCATGCAAGCCCTTCGCTTTCATCACTTTGTACAGCAGGGAGATATACAAAGGGATAACCGGAATGGCCGAACTGGATTGGGTTACCAATGCTTTGTTTACTGAAATTAGCGCTTTTCCCTTGATATCCTTCAGTTTCCCGGTAATAAGTTTTGCTGATGCCTCTAAATGGTTTTTGGCCATGCCGATAGTCCCCTTACGGTAAACTTTTTCGGTTAATGAGGGGCCGATATATGAATAAGCAATGGTTACCGCGCCTTCAGCCAGCACACCGGCGGCAGCCAATGCCTCAATCCACATGGTCCAGTCTTCCCCGCCCATTACCGCAACTGTATTTTCTATTTCTTCTATGGTAGCCGGGTTAATGGATATATCAGTAACTTCCCCGGTATGAAAATCCACTGTTTTGTCGCTAAAAACGCCTTCAATAGGCTTAATGACCGAATTATGGATAACTCCTGTTTTAGCATTTGTACGGCGGGGCGAGGCCAGGCTATATATAACCAGGTCGACCTTGCCAAGTCCGGCTTTTATAAGATCTATTGTTTTTTGCTTGACGCCGCTTGAAAAGGCATCGCCATTAATACTTTTTGCATACAAGCCCGCTGCTT
>DATCES010000562.1:0-8733 GCA_036509935.1 Mucilaginibacter sp. | reverse complement strand
CGTACATATTTAAACCCGTAAATGTAAAAGCCAGCCTGGTTATTAACTCCTTAACAAAATATATCGGCGGTCATGGCAACGCCCTCGGCGGCAGCGTGACAGATACCGGTTTATTTAACTGGGAAAACTATGCCAATATTTTTGAAGGCTTTAAAAAACAGGTTAAACCCGAAGTGCTGGGGATAACCCAGATACGCAAAAAAGGATTGCGCGATGCGGGCGGCGCCCTTGCGCCGGAAGCGGCACACTCCATTTCGGTAGGATCGGAAACTTTGGCGCTCCGTATGGAACGCGCCTGCACCAATGCCTTTTCGCTGGCTACTTTTTTTGAAGGCCACCCGATGATAAAAAAAGTGCATTACCCCGGGCTGAAATCGCACCCCCAGCATCAAATTGCTAAAAAACTGTTCCTGAAATTCGGCGGGCTGATGAGCATTGAACTGCACGAAAGCATTGATTGCTTTGCCTTTTTAAATAAGCTGAAACTGGTGGTAAAATCAAGCAACCTGGGCGATACCCGCACCCTGGCCATTCCCGTAGCACATACCATATTTAACGAACTCGGCCCGGTAAAAAGAGCCGAAATGGGGATTTCTGATTCTATGATCAGGCTATCTATCGGCATTGAAGATTTGGATGATTTGCTGCATGATTTTAAGGTGGCGTTGGGGTAGGGGCTGAGCGATTAATTTTTCTTGTCTGATTAAATATCGGGATGTCTTGTGAGATAGTGAAATGAATTCGGCCTGACATACTGAACATCAGACTAAAGATTTAGAACATTTACCTAACCCCTCGTATCATTACCATTATAAATACTCAGATAGCTTTCGTAGCGGGATTGCTCGATCTCCCCGTTTTCCACTGCTTCCAGTACAGCGCAGCCGGGTTCGTTAATATGCCTGCAATTATCAAAGCGGCATTTGTTCATCAAAGCGCGCATTTCAGGGAAAAAGTGGCTTAGTTCCTGTTTTTCAATATCTATCACCCCTAATTCGCGGATGCCTGGCGTATCGATGATAAACCCGCCCTGCGGCAGTTCAAACATTTCAGCAAAAGTGGTGGTGTGCATACCTTTATCGCTCCAGCCGGATACCTGGTTGGTACGCAGGTCAAGGTCGGGCAATAAAGCGTTTATCAGGCTTGATTTGCCTACGCCCGAATGGCCGGAGAATAAAGTCACCTTATCTTTTAGCAACTCCTGTACCTTCTCAATATTTGTCCCCTCAAGCGCCGAGACGTCATAACAGGGGTAACCTATTTTTTCATAAATAGCTTTATAAACGGCCAGTATTTCCAGGCCTTCATCGCTGAACAGGTCGAGTTTGTTAAAAATAAGTTTGGCGGGGATGGAATAAGCTTCGGCAGTCACCAAAAATCTGTCAATAAACCCGAGCGAGGTGCGCGGCGAAGCTAAGGTAACTACCAGCAAAGCCTGGTCCAGGTTGGCGGCGATGATCTGCGCCTGTTTCGACAGGTTAATTGATTTGCGGATGATATAATTTTTGCGGGGGTGGAGGCTGATAATAACACCCGTTCCTAATTCGGGTTCCATATCAAAATCAACTACATCGCCAACCGCCAGCGGGTTAGTGGTTGTAATCCCTTTGGTCCGGAATATCCCCTTAATACGGCAATCTATCCTTTGCTTATCAGGGGTTTGTACCTGGTACCAGCTACCCGTTGATTTAATTATAAGGCCCTGCATTAAAGTGTCAGGATTGCTTTCAGGCTATCGTTTAAACGATTAACCACGTCTATATTCAGCGTTCCAATTCGTCCTTTTAACCGACTCATATCTATTGCCCTGATTTGATCGCACAAAATATAGGACTTCTTCAATAATCCATTTTCTGTAGTTGGCTCAATAGCTATCCTTATAAATGAAACCCCATCTTTATTTTGCGAAGATACCGAACAAGTTATTGTTGAACTATGACCGGATTTATTTAATAAATCTGATTGTATAATAACAACGGGGCGGATTTTTCCAGGCTCACTACCAGTTGGCGGATCAAGATTGGCAATCCATATCTCGTATTGCTTTGGGAAAACATTACTCATCTAAGTATTTTTGCAAGTCGTGTAGTGATGCCGATTCAAATTCGTCTTTTAATTCTTTATCAGGGTCAAAATGCTTTAATAACTCCACCTCTCTCGCTATTTGTTCTTCCAGTGCCTTTCTTTTCTGCCATTTATTATACTGCTCAATAGCAGCTTTTATATAGCTTGACCGACTGATTTTTTCAGCTTTTACCTGCTTGTCAGTCTCTTGAAACAATGTATCATCTAATTTTAACAGGATACTTTTCATATTGCGAAATAATATATCAAATATACATATACTTTTTTATATACCGATGCCTTTTATTAGCGATTAATTTATCTGATTTTGTATATGCCGCAAATTAATTACAGAGAATATATCGAAGTTAATCCTGAAATAAGGTTTGGCAAACCCGTAATTAAGGGTACACGTATAACATCAGGGTTTCATTAAACAAGTACTAAACGCTAAATTAAAGTAAAAGCTTGCTGAAGATTAAAATAATACCTAATTTAATTTTTTTTTAAGACCATGACAGACGAGCTATTAAGGTACCCCATCGGGAAATTTAAAGCCCCGGTATCATACACTACTGAGGATATCAGGCACTGGACCACTACCATCAAATTATTTCCAGGCAAATTGCGCCATGCAATTATCGGTTTAAATGAAAAACAGCTTGATACCCCATACCGCACCGGCGGATGGACATTACGGCAGGTGGTACACCATGTTGCCGATAGTCACATGAATTCCCTGCTGCGTTTTAAATGGGCGTTAACGGAAGATAACCCAACTGTAAAACCCTACGAAGAGGCAGACTGGGCCCTGCTGCCTGATTATCGGTTACCTGTTGAATCTTCGTTAAAAATTATCGAAGGGGTACACCACCACTGGGTGGCGCTGCTGGAAAGTTTTACGGACGAAGAATGGAACCGCACGTTTGTGCAGCCTGCTTGGGTGCAAACCATGCAACTAAAAAAAGCGCTGGCTTTGTATGCCTGGCACAGCAACCATCACTTAGCGCACATTACTGAAACGACAAAGAAATTTTAAAGCAAAACTTTAATACAATCAGCTATAATATTCTATCGCCTCCAAAATAACCTCACAGGCATTTTTAATTTCATCACGGGTAATAATGAGCGGGGGGGCAATACGCATGGCATTGCTGCAATGTAAAAACCAATCGGTAATTACACCGTGTTCGATACAGCGGTCGATTATTTTTTTATTGAGATCAAAGCTTTCCAGCTCAACGGCGAGCATCAGGCCTTTTCCGCGTATCTCTTTTATTGCCGGATGGATTAATAATTTCCTGAACAGCGCTTCTTTGCCGGCAACTGTTGAGGAAAGGTTTTCATTAAGCAAAACTTCCAGCGCGGCAAGCCCAGCCGAACAGCAAACCGGGTGCCCGCCAAACGTAGTGATATGCCCAAGCATCGGATTTTCTTTTAATGCCTGCATAATACAGTGCGATGAAATAAAAGCGCCAACAGGCATCCCACCGCCTAAAGCCTTAGCTAATAAAAGTATATCAGGAACAATATTAAAGTGTTCAAAGGCAAATAATTTACCGGTGCGGCCAAAAGCGGCCTGTATCTCATCCAAAATCAGCAGTGTACCTGTTTCATCGCACCTGTTACGCAAAGCCTGCATATACGCACGATCGGGAACCCTTATCCCTGCTTCGCCCTGTATAGTTTCGATAATAACGCAGGCGGTCTGGTCATTTATATTATCCAGGTCGCCAGTATTATTGAAGCTGATAAAATTAACACCGGGAAGCAATGGGCGATAGGCTTGTTTATATTCTTCATTACCCATTACGCTTAAAGCGCCGTGTGTACTGCCATGATAAGAATTATGAAAAGCAATAACCTGCTGACGGCCGGTAAATCGTTTGGCAAGCTTTAATGCCCCCTCCACCGCTTCGGCGCCTGAATTTGTGAAATAAACCGATTGCAAATTTGGCGGCAGCAACGAGATTAGTTTTTCGGCAAAACGGACCTGCGGGGTTTGCACATATTCGCCGTACACCATCAGGTGCATATATTTATCCAACTGGCTTTTTACCGCATTAACTACATAAGGGTTACTGTGCCCCAGGTTGCTTACCCCTATACCCGAAATAAGGTCGGTATATGCCCTCCCCTGCTTATCGTACATATAAATACCTTCGGCACGTTCAAATTCAAGCAAAAGCGGGAAATTGGTGGTCTGGGCATTATTTGCCAAAAACAATTGTCGGAGAGTGGGCATAGTGCAAAGTTAAGTCAAAAGTAGCAAGTTCTAAGTCGCAAGTCCATGGTTTTTCACTTAAGCTATAACACTAAGGATCGCTAAGAAATTGAGGTCGCACTTTTTTTCGTACTTGTTTGCAGCAAGATATTGACGTCTTTGTTTCCCGTTTAAAATAACAATTACCCTTTTTACAGGTTCATTTAATTTCGGATAACTGGCAGGCATAAACCAAACGTGCAAATGTCCGATAAATAAAAGAGTTGCTATTATTTATTTAAATGTACTAAATCAACCTAATCCAACCCGAACAACAGGTAACTAATTTTACAAATTAATTAAAAGTTTACAAGCTGTTATGTTTACTTTTGTGCCGTTTTACAGATTGGTTTCTTATGGATCGTCTCAATTATATTAACAGCGGAAACGCTGCTTACATAAATTCATTATACGAATTATTCAAACAAGACCCGGAGTCTGTTGACTTCGGATGGCAAAAGTTTTTCGAAGGGTTTGATTTTGGCAAGGGTACGCAAGCATCGGCCCCGCCAGATACTGAAACAAATGAGCATTTTTTAAAAGAGATAAAGGTGCTCACGATGATTGATGGCTACCGGTCGCGCGGCCATCTATTTACCAAAACAAATCCCGTACGCGAAAGGCGCAAATACTTTCCCGGTAAAGAGCTTGAAACATTTGGGTTAAGCGATGCCGATATGGAGACCGTTTTTAATGCCGGCGTTGAACTTGGCCTCGGCCCTGCAAAATTAAGGGATATCCGTGATTTGCTTGAAGAAACCTATTGTCAGTCGATTGGCGCCGAATACAGGTACATCCGGAACCCGATAAAAATTAAGTGGTTTGAGAACCGCATGGAAAGCAAACGCAATACCCCTTCGTTTTCTATCGAAGAGAAAAAGCTGATGCTGAATAAATTAAATGAAGCTGTTGTTTTTGAAAATTTTTTGGGAACAAAATTTTTAGGGCAAAAACGTTTTTCGCTCGAGGGTGCCGAAGCGCTGATCCCCGCATTGGATTCGGTTATCCAAAATGGTTCGGAGTTTGGTATCGAAGAATTTATCATCGGTATGGCCCACAGGGGCAGGCTCAATGTGCTGACAAATATTATGGAGAAACCTTACAAAGAGATTTTTTCGGAATTTGAAGGTAAAAATTTTGATGAGGACACCCCCTTTGGCGGCGATGTTAAATATCACTTAGGCTATTCAACCGATGTAATAACTACAGGGGGCAAAAATGTCCATTTAAGCCTTTGCCCAAACCCATCGCACCTTGAAGCAGTTGACCCTGTTGTTGAAGGTATAACACGTTCAAAGATTGATTTTAAATACAAAGGGGACCATTCAAAAATTGCCCCTATTTTAATTCACGGCGATGCTTCGGTAGCAGGCCAGGGAATTGTGTACGAAGTTTTGCAAATGGAAAAACTGGATGGCTACCGCACTGGTGGTACTATTCATATAGTAATCAACAACCAGATAGGTTTCACTACCAATTACAAAGATGCCCGTTCAAGTACTTATTGTACCGATGTTGCGAAAACGGTTTTGTCGCCCGTGTTTCATGTTAACGGTGATGATGTGGAAGCTTTGGCTTATGTTGCAAACCTGGCAATGGAGTACAGGCAGGTATTTCATGAAGACGTATTCATTGATATTTTATGTTACCGCAGGTACGGGCATAATGAGGCTGATGAACCAAAATTCACCCAGCCATTATTATATAAGGCAATTGAGGAGCATCCAAACCCACTTGAAATTTATAAGGTAAAACTACAGGAAGAAGGCAGCATTGACGCAGGGTTCGCGATAAACCTGGAAAAGGCTTTCCGTAACCAATTACAGGAAAAGCTGGATGAATCCAAAGCAGAAGACAAGATTACCGAAACACTACAGATGTTTGAGGGCGTTTGGCAGGGCTTACATATAGCTAGCCCCCGCGAATTTTTTGCACCTATCGAAACCGCTGTTGCCAAAGATGAGCTACTGGATATTGGCAAAAAGATAACTTTATTGCCCGAAGGACATGAGTTTTTTAAGAAAATTGAGAAGCTTTTTGAAGAACGCAATAAAATGGTGGTTAAAACCCATGTTTTTGACTGGGCCATGGGCGAACTGCTGGCTTATGGAACTTTGTTAAAAGATGGTTACCCGGTAAGGTTAAGCGGCGAGGATGTAAAACGCGGCACGTTTTCGCACAGGCACGCTGTATTAACGCTCGTTGATTCGGAAGATGAATATATACCGCTTGACACCATCGAACCCGAGGCAACGTTTAGCATATACAACTCCTTATTGTCTGAATATGGGGTTTTAGGGTTCGAATATGGTTATGCCATGGCAAACCCGAATGCTTTAACAATATGGGAAGCCCAGTTTGGCGACTTTTTTAACGGCGCGCAAATAATTGTTGACCAGTATATAGCAAGCGCCGAAACGAAATGGCAACGTGGTAACGGCCTGGTAATGCTGCTGCCGCATGGCTATGAAGGCCAGGGCCCCGAACATTCTTCGGCAAGGGTTGAACGTTTTTTAGAGCTTTGCGCCGATAATAATATACAGGTTGCAAATTGCACTACCCCTGCAAATTTTTTCCATATCCTGAGGCGCCAGATGCTGAGGGATTTCCGTAAACCGCTCATCATATTTACACCAAAAAGCTTACTGCGCAGCCCTAAATGCGTATCAAAACTGGAAGACTTTACAAACGGTAAATTCCATGAACTGATTGATGACGAATACGCCGATGCTAAAAAGGTACAACGCGTACTGCTTTGCACCGGTAAGATATATTACGACCTGCTGGACAAACAACAAGCCGACAAACGAAAGGATGTAGCTATTGTACGTATTGAACAATTGTACCCCACACCGGTTGTACAGATATTAAAAGTTAAAGCAAAATACAGCAAAGCCACTGAATTTGTGTGGGTACAGGAAGAACCTGAAAATATGGGGGCATGGCCATATATTTGCCGGAAATTCCATAACGATAAATTAATTAACCTGAATGTAATTTCGCGGCATGAGGGAAGCAGTACAGCCACGGGTTTTGCAAAACAACATGCTGCCCAGCAGTTGCTCATTGTTTCGAAAGCGTTTGAGACACCGGCGGGCAAGCGGGTAAAGGCTGCTATTAATGCCACAACAGAAAAAATGGCTAATGTTGGGGCGGATTAAGTAAGTCGAAAGTCTTCCGTCTAAAGGCCTAAGTTAAGAAAAACGTCTTCCGACTTGAGGCTTCAGACTAAAGATCTTGGACTTGAAGTACAATTTATATAAATACAAAAATTAAACCATGAGTTTAACGATCAAAGTTCCGCCGGTTGGCGAATCAATTACCGAAGTAACCCTGGCAAGCTGGAAAAAAAAAGATGGCGACCCGGTGCAAATGGACGAAGTAATTGCCGAGTTAGAATCAGACAAAGCCACTTTTGAGCTTATTGCCGAAAAGGCCGGAATTTTAAAAATTGTAGCCAAAGAAGGTGATACATTGCCCATCGGAGCCGTTGTTGCCAGTATTGAAGAGAGCGGTGAAGAAGTAGCAGTGGATAGTAGCAGTAAAGTAACTGCGCCTGCATCTACCTCTCCCCAACCTGCCACCTCTACTGCTACTGCCACTCCTTCACAGACTGCTGCTTCTTTACAGGTAAAAGTCCCCACAGTTGGCGAATCAATTACCGAGGTAACCTTGTCGCGCTGGATAAAAAAAGATGGGGATACCGTTGCAATGGATGAAGCTATTGCCGAACTGGAATCGGATAAAGCCACATTTGAACTTACTGCCGAAAAGGCGGGGGTATTAAAAACCTTAGCAAAAGAAGGGGATACGTTGCCTGTCGGCGCGGTTGTGTGTACCATTGAAGGTGCTGGCGCGGAAGAAGTTGCAGCAAAAAGTAGCAGTAGCGGCAATGAAAATAGTACAGCATTTCCCTCATACGCATCAGGAACCCCCTCACCTGCCGCTGCAAAAATATTGGCCGAAAAAGGCGTGGCGCCAACATTGGTTAGCGGTACAGGCAAAGCAGGCCGGATAACTAAGGAAGATGCCTTGCTTGCCGAAAAAATATCAGAAAACCCTCAATTTAAAGGGCAGAAGTCAGAAGCAGGAGGTCAGAAGCAGGAAGTAGGAAGTCCGCAAATGGAACCTGTAGTTCCCAAACCGGAATCTGCGGTTTCCGGGTCAAGGACTGACCGCCGCGAAAAAATGTCGTCCCTGCGAAAAACCGTTGCAAAACGGTTGGTAGCTGTTAAAAATGAAACAGCGATGCTGACCACGTTTAACGAAGTGGACATGGCACCAATAATGGAGATAAGAAGCAAATACAAAGATAAATTCAAAGAAAAACATGGTGTTGGTTTAGGCTTTATGTCATTTTTTACCAAAGCAGTTTGCGAGGCATTAAAAGACTGGCCTGCCGTAGG
>DATCES010000561.1:0-3690 GCA_036509935.1 Mucilaginibacter sp. | reverse complement strand
TTTCTCTTTTAGCATAGCCACCACCTTAGCTTCGGTAGCAATACTTGCGTGGTCGGTGCCCGGTACCCAGCAGGCGTTTTTGCCTTTCATGCGGGCACGGCGTATCAGCACATCCTGTATGGTGTTGTTTAACATGTGCCCCATGTGCAGCACCCCGGTAACATTTGGCGGAGGGATAACTATTGTATAGGGTTCGCGCCCGTCGGGTACCGATTTAAAAAAATTATGCTTTAACCAGTAGCGGTACCACTTTTCCTCAATCTCTTTCGGCAGGTATGTTTTTGGGATACTCATAGGGTACAAAAATAGTGATAGTTCATGGTTCATAGTTCATGGTTCATTGTAAAAAAAGTTCATAGTTAATGGTTCATAGTTCATAGTTGATGGTTTGATAGATGGCCGGAATCTGACAACTACGTTTTTGTTTAAACCTAAACCCATCAAAATATGGCTTTAAAAAAAGACGGAAGTTAAAGTAACCCCGGCGGGATGGCAGGGTGATTATTCACGTATTATTGTTTTCAAAGGCATTCAGGAGGGCTGTGCTGTTTAAATTGGGATGGAGGCATACCCGTTCATCATCATATTTCTGCAATTCGCAGAAAAAATAGTGAAAATATCAATTTTGTAAACGATTTTTACGGCATGGCAAAACAACCTATTATAACAGTAAAAAACCTGGTAAAAAACTACGGCGATTTTGCCGCCGTAAAGGGGATTAGCTTTGATGTTTATGATGGCGAGATATTTGGCCTGCTTGGCCCCAACGGCGCCGGCAAAACCACCACCCTCGAGATTATTGAAACACTTCGCGATAAAACCTCTGGCGAAGTAACGGTTGATGGCTTATCTATTGAAAATGACGCGGATAAGATAAAGCAGCGCATCGGGGTGCAACTACAGTCGGCGGGTTATTATCCTAATTTAAACCTTTCGGAGCTTATTAAGCTTTTTTGCGGCCTGTACGGAATAGATAAAACCCCCGAAGAAATGCTTGGGAAGGTAGCCCTTACTGACAAGGCTAAATCCAAATATAAAGAGCTTTCGGGTGGGCAGAAACAAAGATTTTCAATAGCCACAACACTTATAAATAATCCAAAGATTATTTTTCTGGATGAACCTACTACCGGCCTCGACCCGCAGGCCCGCCGTAATTTGTGGGACCTTATCCGCGAAATACGCGATGGGGGAACAACTGTAGTAATTACCACGCATTACATGGACGAGGCTGAAGAATTGTGCGACCGCGTGGCCTTTGTTGACGGGGGCCATATTGTTGGCATTGATACCCCCAACCACTTCATCGACCAACTGGTAGCCTCGGGCTTTGAACGTAAAAAGCAAGTAAAATCAGCCAGCCTGGAGGATGTTTTTATTAACCTGACGGGTAAGGAATGGCGGGAGGGTTGAGCCAGTGGGTAGTTTTCAGTAGGCAGTTGCAGTAAGCAGTTTGCATACACACAATACCAATGGCCAAATGCCCCAATGACTAATGACTAATGACTAATGACTAATGACCCAAATGAAAAAATACAGCAACACCCGTGCAACCCTGGCCATAGCGGCAGCCAGTTTCCGTTCAATTATACGCAGCCCGTCGGCGGTGGTGTTTAGTTTGGCGTTCCCTTTAATTTTTATCATCGTTTTTGCCAATATAGGGGGAAGCGCTATCAGCGTGGGCGTGGGGGTCGCTAAGAGTTGTGATACATCACATGCCGACTCTCTTTATCAAACCTTAAAAAAAATCCCTATTATACACCTGATAAACAATCAATCCACCGGTGAAATGGCCAAAAACCTTTCAAAAGGCGATATCGATGCTATTATCGATATTCAAAGGCACAATACTTCTCCATACTATACGCTGGGTATAAAATACACCACAGCATCGGTACAAAAGGATGGGATACTAAAGTCAGTGTTAGATGGGCTGTTTTTCCAGATAAACAGCAAAGGGAACTCTGTTCAACAACCAATTGCCGAATTAAAAGAGGCAACAGTTAAGGGACGTGAATATAAATATATCGACTTTATATTGCCAGGGATGTTAGGTTTTTCACTTCTTAGCAGCGGGGTTTTTGGTACCGCCTTCGTTTTTCTTAGCCTGCGCTTAACCCTGGTGATTAAACGTTTTTTTGCGACACCGGTAAAAAGGTACAGCATAGTTATAGGCGAAGCATTGGCACGGCTTGTATTTTCATGGATCGGGGCGTTGTTTATTATTACGGTGGGGCATTATTTTTTTGGGTTTACGCTGGTACACGGGCTCACAACTGTAATAAATATGCTGATACTTTCGGCTATCGGGCTTGTTATATTTATGGGTTTCGGCTTTATAATATCGGGCATTGCCAAAAACGAAAGTACAGTACCGCCGCTTGCCAATATTATTACCCTACCACAGTTTTTATTGTCGGGTACTTTTTTTGCGACAACTGCATTCCCTACCTGGCTACAGGGCTTGAGCAATATATTACCTTTAACCTACCTCAATAATGCCATGCGCGATGTGGCTTTTGAAGGTGCCGGTTTAGGCGATGTAACGCATGACCTGCTGATTTTAGGGATCTGGTTTATTATAGTTTACGCGGTAGCGGTGAAAACGTTTAAGTGGGAGTAATCTTAATTTCGGATTTACGATTTACGATTTCGGATTTATTCAATGAGGTGTATTTATGGGATCCTGACAGCAAAGTAATCAAAAACAATCTGTGAAATCGCAAAGTTATTTACCAGAAATTGTATATTTGAAAATTATTCCAATTAGTGTATTGTTTACACTAAGTAAATTTTAATTGACAAATACCAATTCCAATGAGCTTAATTATTGATGTCCATGCCCGCCAGATACTTGATTCGCGCGGCAACCCTACTGTGGAAGTAGATGTTTTAACTGAAAATGGCTCCCTCGGCCGTGCAGCCGTTCCTTCGGGGGCGTCAACGGGCGCGCATGAGGCTGTTGAGTTTCGCGATAATGATAAATCGAGGTATATGGGCAAGGGCGTGCTAAAAGCCGTTGCCAATGTAAATGATATAATTGCCAAGGAATTACAGGGCATTGATGTTTTTGAACAAAACGCCATCGATAAACTGATGATTGAACTTGATGGAACCGATAACAAAGGTAATTTAGGCGCGAACGCTATTTTAGGCGTGTCCCTGGCGGTTGCAAAGGCTGCCGCTGAAGAAAGCCGTCAACCCTTGTACCGTTACATAGGCGGTGTAAATGCCAATACACTGCCCATCCCGATGATGAATATCGTTAACGGCGGCTCACACTCTGATGCGCCCATCGCGTTCCAGGAATTTATGATTATGCCGGTTGGCGCCCCTTCTTTTTCAGAGGCGTTGAGATGGGGGGCGGAAGTGTTTCATAATTTAAAAAAGATACTGCATGATAGGGGCCTTTCAACCGCTGTTGGTGATGAAGGCGGTTTTGCCCCAACGTTTGAAGGCACAGAAGATGGCGTTGAAACCATTTTGAAAGCCATTGAAAAAGCAGGCTATAAGCCAGGAGTAGATATATGCCTTGCATTTGATTGCGCCGCTTCGGAGTTTTATGTAAACGGCAAATACGATTATACCAAATTTGAAGGCAATAAAGGTGCCATACGCACCAGCGCCGAGCAGGCAGAATATCTTGCCCGGTTGACCGAAAAATACCCGATAATTTCGGTAGAAGACGGTATG
>DATCES010000560.1:0-13202 GCA_036509935.1 Mucilaginibacter sp. | reverse complement strand
TTAACTGGGTTTTGTCGCGCTCCAGTTCTTCTGTCAGCCTGGCTTCTTTGTCCTGCTGGTATTTTAGCTGTTCGTTTTTTAGCTTTTTCTCACTTTCATACGCCCGTATCGTCAGTACAAACTCATTGGTAGCTTTTTGCTGTACCGACAGGTTTTTTTCTTTAGTAAGGCTGTCAAGCTTTTGTTGTTGCAAAAGGGCTTCAAAATTGTCAATTTGTGTTATCACACCCAATTTCTCCACCTTGTGCTTTTCTTCACGTTCTTCAATCCTCCTTAAAGATCCGCTGAATGAAGCTATCCTGAAAGAGGCCAGCGTGATACTGAGCGATTTGTATTGTTCTTTGATGCGATAATAGCGTTCGGTTTTTTTTGCCTGGTTCTCAAGGGTTTTCAGGTTCTTTTCAATCTCGAAAAGCAAGTCCTCCACCCTTTCCAAATCGGCTTCGGTATCTTTTAACTTGCTAAAGGTTTGTTTTTTTCGCAGCTTATATTTGGATATGCCCGATGCTTCCTCAAACAAATTCCGGCGTGAGCCTTCTTTATTTGTGATGATTTCATCTATCATCTTTAACTCGATGATGGAATAAGAATCCGCACCGATACCTGTATCCAAAAACAAATCGGTGATGTCTTTTAAGCGGCATTGCACATCATTTAAACGGTACTCGCTTTCACCTGTACGATAAAGCCGGCGTGTTAACGTTACCTGCGAAAAATCAGTGGGGAGTATGTTTTTTGTATTATCAAATGTAAGTGAAACTTCGGCCAGGTTAGATGCCTTGCGGCTTTTTGCGCCGTTGAATATCACGTTGTCCATCTTTTCAGACCGGAGCATCCTGGTACTTTGCTCGCCAAGCACCCAGCGGATAGCGTCAACCACGTTTGATTTTCCGCAGCCGTTAGGGCCTACAATGGCAGTAACTCCCTCATTAAAATTAATGGTGACCTTATCGCCAAAGCTCTTAAAGCCTTTGATATCTAACCGGGTAAGCTGCATTTATTTGGTTCTGATCCTGAAAATTTTGAACCTTCAAAGTAATCATAAAAAAATCATTTTTTATTAACATTATTTTTAGGTTAGGTGAAAGCAAAAAGCTGAAAGTCCAAAGCTTTTCGCTTTTTAAAACATTTATCAATTTCGAACCTTTAACCAATTATGAAAATAGCAGTATTTGGAGCAAGCGGCCGCATTGGCAGCCGCATAGTTAATGAGGCCTTAAACCGCGGATTTGATGTTACGGCCGTTGTTCGCCATCCTGAAAACTATACCCAGATCCATCCGCATTTAAAAGTTGCCAAAGGCGATATTTTTAAAACCCAGGATGTAGAAACGGGAGCATTCGACCATGATGCTGTAGTATCCGCCTATAATAACACGCATGGTTCGCCGCCATCAACCATTACCGAAGTAGCCGCACCATTGATCAATGGCCTGAAACAGGCACATGTGAAGCGGCTGATAATAGTTGGCGGTGCCGGAAGCCTGGAAGTATCCCCGAATGTACAACTGGTAGACACGCCTGAGTTCCCGGAAGCATATAAACCTGCTGCTTTGGCCCATCGCGAAGCGCTAAAAATATACCAGCAGGAAAAAGAACTGGAATGGACATACGTCAGTCCAGCTGCTGAAATTGCACCGAAAGAACGTACCGGCAATTTCCGTACAGGCACTAACCAGCTGATAACTGATGAAAATGGCCGCAGTTTTATTTCAATGGAAGATTTCGCCGTAGCTATAATTGATGAAATACTGAACCCTCAACATATCAGGGTGAGGTTTACTGTTGGGTATTGAGCGAAAAGCTTAAAGAAGAAGAACTAAAAAAAGCTTTTAGCTTTGGACTTTCTGCTTTTAGTTTTAAAATCAAACAAATATCTCCCCTTTCAAATAAGTAACCGCCTTCCCGCTCATCAGTACCCTTTCGCCTTTTAGTTCGCACCATAATTCGCCTTTGCGCGCCGACAACTGGTAGGCGTGCAGTTTGGTTTTTCCAAGTTTTCCGGCCCAATAAGGTATCAGGTTACAATGCGCGGAGCCAGTTACAGGGTCTTCGGGAATGCCCGCGCCGGGTGCAAAAAACCTCGACACAAAATCAACATCCTTTCCCGGTGCGGTAACAATTACCCCAACAGTATCAATTTTTGATAAGGCCAGGAAATCGGGGGAAATATCTGTAATATCCTTTTCTGATCCATATACCAAAAAATAATCCCTCGACCGTAACACTTCCAATGGTTGCTTTTCACCCAAAGCATCAACCAACCCAATCGGCGGCTCAATATGTATAGGCGGCCTCGATGGAAAATCCATAACGTACTTATCCCCGTCCTTTTTAACAGCAAGCATACCGGCCTTCACGGTTTCAAAATATATGGTATCCTTTTTATAAGCCAATTCAGTGAAAAGTATATGGGCCGATGCAAGCGTAGCATGCCCGCAAAGGTCTATCTCATATTCGGGGGTGAACCACCTTAATTTGTAGCCGGTTTCATTTTTAACAAAAAAGGCCGTTTCGGCCAGGTTATTCTCCACAGCAATTTGCTGCATTGTTTCATCCGGCAGCCATTCTTCCAGCGGGCAAATTGCAGCCGGGTTACCGCCAAAAAGCCGTGACGTAAAGGCATCAGCCTGGTAAATGGAGATTGTCATTGTATTAATTTATACCGCTAAGATAACGGTAAGTAATTAATTCATCAACATGGTTAACCGGTTTGGTGCAACCGTCTTCTAAAACAACAAGCTTATCGCTTACATCCAAAACATTGTAATACTGGTGGTCGGTTATGATGATGCCTTTCCGTTTGGCGCAGTCTTTTATTATGGGTTTAAAAAATTCGGTTTGTACCGGTGAAATATGGGTGAACGGCTCATCCAGCAATATAAAATCGGCCTTGTTATAAATAATCATTAAAGTTTCCAGCATCCTTAACTCACCGCCTGATAGCTGGCCGGCAGTTTTGTGGTGATGATTTTGATAAACCTCCTGCCGGGCAAACTCATCCCAGAATAATCCGTCAATTAATATTTTGGCTAAAGTGCTGATTTTAATTCCGTGAGGCAGGTAATTATGTTGCGGCAGGTAGGCTATGCGGCCATCGGCATAACCACTATAAATGTATTCATCGTTAATACTTACATATTTGTAAGATGGTGTTAAGGAGCCGAAAATAATTTTCAATAGTGACGATTTGCCGGAACCGTTCCGGCCCAGCAGCCCCATAATTTCCCCCTGGCTGCATTGAAGAAACACATCCTGCAATATTTTCCTGTCGTCAAATGATAGCTGTACACTATCAACCTTTAAAGTAAATGGCTGCATGGGTAGTGAGGGCAATTAACAAAAAAAAGATGATGAAAAGCAGAAAGTCAACCATAAAAGTAAGGGCAATTATCCATCGCATCCGGCAACCGGCATTCCAGAAATAGTAGTATGTTTCTTTTGCGGTGTACTGATGCAGCATAACCGCGCCTGCAAATCCTAATAGTTTAGCTAAAAAAAGATTGCCCGCGTTTATATGCCCCAAACCAACCAACACAACTGCTACTGCAAGTAAACTGCAGGCGATGTTATATAAAAGCAACATTCTGTAAAACAGGAAGGCGAGCAGGGTTAAAGTTTTCAAACATTAAATGTGACAACTAATCAAACAGGATATTCTGCCAATTATTGCGGCATTGCTATTTTAAATGCAAAAAGCCATTAGCTTGAGGCCAATGGCTTTTCAGATTCGACAACTTTTGAAAAGTCGTCATTATTATCCCAAATAGGATTTTAGTATCTTGCTCCTTGAGGTATGGCGAAGCCTTTGCAGCGCCTTGTCCTTAATTTGTCTTACACGCTCGCGTGTCAGGTTAAACTTTTCACCTATTTCCTCTAATGATAACGGATGATTGGTACCCAAACCAAAGAATAGTACGATAATTTCGCGTTCACGTTCGGTAAGTGTCGAAAGGGAACGTTTTATTTCTTCGGATAACGATTCATTTATTAAAATAGAGTCGGTATTTGGCTCCTGGTTTTCCAGTACATCAAGCAAAGTATTTTCTTCACCCTGTACAAACGGCGCGTCCATAGATACATGGCGGCCCGAATTACTCAGGGTATCAGAAATTTTATCAACGGTAGTTTCCAGCATATCCGCGAGCTCTTCGGGCGATGGCTCACGTTCAAATTCCTGTTCAAGTTTTGAGAATGCTTTGCTGATCTTGCTTAACGAACCTACCTGGTTTAACGGTAAACGCACAATACGCGATTGTTCGGCAATAGCCTGCAATATGGATTGACGTATCCACCATACGGCATAAGATATAAATTTAAACCCTTTGGTTTCGTCAAAGCGTTTTGCGGCTTTTATTAGCCCTAAATTTCCTTCATTTATTAAATCGCCAAGGGTTAGGCCCTGATTTTGGTATTGCTTAGCCACCGAAACCACAAAAC
Source organism: Mucilaginibacter sp. (assembly GCA_036509935.1). GTDB lineage: Bacteria > Bacteroidota > Bacteroidia > Sphingobacteriales > Sphingobacteriaceae > Mucilaginibacter. The sequence continues at coordinate 8,763 of DATCES010000560.1, read as the reverse complement.
GAAGGTTGGTTTTTGTCAGGCGTTCTAACGCGGCCTGGTCACCTTCCCTTATTTTTTGGGCTAATATTACTTCTTCTTCGGCTGTTATCAGGTCAACTTTGCCAATTTCGTGAAGATATTTATCTAGAGATTGCGACTCACGGTTGGTAATGGATTGTGTTATTTTGAGTTGTCTCATTTAATTTATTAGCCTCAACGGTTGTTTTAGGATAGAACGTGCAAAGTTATAAAATTGTTATTTAAAAATTTACACCATATCAGATATTTACAAAAAAATTATACTCGTTTTCGCGGCCGTAAGATACGTGATGCATAGCATATCTACCTACAATTCACTCAACTTAAATGTTTCTTTTAACCGCACCCCTTTCTCTGTTTGCTGCAATGTGCAACATTCATTTACCGGGTCATGCTCCATGAATACTATATAATTTCTTTCAACAGCTTCATTAAGCAAAACCTTTTTCTCTGTCAGCGTTTTTAGCGGGAACATATCATAGGCCATCACATAAGGCAACGGTATATGCCCAACCGATGGCAGCAGATCGGCCATGTACAAAATTTGTTTGCCCTTATAATTTATCAGTGGCAGCATCATGGCATCCGTATGCCCGTACACAAACCGCACTTGAATGTTACTGCTGAATTTAACACCATCTTCTGCGGATATAAATTTCAACTGCCCGCTTTCCAGTATAGGCATGATGTTTTCTTTTAAAAATGATGCTTTCTCGCGTTCATTAGGGTTTACCGCCCAATCCCAATGCTGTTTGTTGCTCCAGTATGTTGCATTTTTAAATGCAGGAACTAATTTTTCGTTATCCCTTACAACTGCGCCACCAACATGGTCAAAATGCAGGTGGGTTAAAAACACATCGGTAATATCATCCCTATGAAAACCAAGCGCGGCCAATGATCTGTCCAAACTTGCATCCCCATGTAAATAATAATAACTAAAAAATCTTTCATCCTGCTTATTGCCAATGCCGGTATCAATTAATATCAGCCGGCCCTCATCTTCTGCCAGTAAACAGCGCATTGCCCAGCTGCATAGGTTATTGTCATCGGCAGGGTTGGTTTTGTTCCAGATGGTTTTCGGCACAACGCCAAACATAGCCCCGCCATCCAATTTAAAAAAGCCTGTATCTATGGTATAGAGGTTCATAGTTGATGGTTCATAGTTCATAGCCTGAATCGGAAATTATTGTAATCCCGTACTCTGTAAATAATTGTTTTGCTTCATTTAAAAGCCTTTTTTCTTCTTCCCTGATCACATAAACGGTATCAATTTGCTTATCTATGCATAAAGTTAACATTTCATGGGAATAAGCTATTGAGTATGGGTTTGGCAGGCGGATCATATTTGCAGATTTTAACATAAACGCAGGCAGTTCAAGGTAATCACCTAAAATAATCCTCGATGTATTCAATTTATTTTTAAGCTTTTGGGCTCCTGCCGAATTTGCTGCGGTTATGAGCGTATTCATAGCCATAAATAACTATCAATGAATAATTAAACCATCTTTCATAAAAACTGTACGGTCCGACAGATCGGCAAGCTCCTGGTTATGGGTTACTATTACAAAGGTTTGGTTAAATTCATTACGCAGTTTTATAAACAATTGATGTAACTCAAGGGCATTGGCCGAGTCGAGGTTGCCGGATGGCTCATCGGCAAAAATCAATGATGGGTTATTAATAAAAGCACGCGCCACCGCTACCCTTTGCTGTTCACCGCCTGATAGTTCATTTGGCTTATGGTTGAGCCTCCCGCCTAAACCCAGTAATTCCAATAATTCCGTAGCCCTTTTTTCGGCATCTTTTTTTGCAACCCCTGCAATAAATGCGGGCATACATACATTTTCAATTGCGTCAAATTCGCCTAACAAATGATGGAACTGAAATATAAAACCGATCTTCTGGTTCCTGAAAGCACTTAAGTCTTTGTTTTTTAAGGCGCTTAACTCAATGTTGTTTATAAATAACTGGCCACGGTCAGCCCTGTCTAAGGTGCCTAATATATTAAGCAGTGTGCTTTTACCGGCACCAGATGCGCCGACTATGGTTACTATTTCACTTTTTTTCACTTCAAGGTCAACGCCTTTTAATATTTCAAGCTGTCCGTATGCTTTATGAATGTTTATGGCTTTAAGCATGGGCAAATGTAGAGATTAGAGGTTAGAGATAGGAGATTAGTTGAAAAAAGTTAGAAAGCCGGGGAACGTCAGAAAGAGGTAGCAGGATAGCTCTTAACCGGCAGTTTTATCAAATACTGTCTTTCGCTATAACGCTCCAGTCGGCATTACCATAACCTTTTTCTATCCAGCTATCCATTTCGGTTGCTATGGCCGGAATTACCGCCAACTTGGTTCCTCCCTGCTTTACCGCTGCTATCATCAGGCCCGCATCTTTACGTGCCATATTTAATTCCCATGATGGCTGGCTGAAATGCACTTCGGTTATCCGTTTAAGCCTGGCAGGCATAGATGCCCCCGGGTTCCAGTCGTCAAACAATGCCAGTACGTCCGAAGCCGGGATACCCATAGCTTTACTGAGGGATAGGGTATCCGACAGCCCTGCGGTAAGCGTCAGAAGAAATAGGTTGCCTATTAGTTTCATGCCGGCTGCCTTACCTTCTTCCGGGCCGAAATTGATGAGCTTGCCTGTCATTTCCGCTAATTCAGGTGTCATCTTCCTGATTACATCCTGGTTGCCCGAAACCAGCATATTGCCTGAGCTTTCCAGTGCATTTACCGGGCCCATAAAAACAGGCGCATGAAGGTAGGTATATCCCTTCGCTTTCCAGGCCCCTGTCCTTTCCACTGCCCCTTTTGCTGAAGTAGTGGTATGATCGATAATGACCGCGCCGGGTTCAAACCCAGCACACGCCATAGCCAATACCTCATCAACCGAAGCATCATCTTTAAGGGTAATATGAATAGTTTGAGCGCCTATAACAGCCTGTACAATATCATCAAAAGCTTTTGCGCCATAAACTTCAAGCGCCTTAGCCTTTGCAGCAGTGCGGTTCCATACCTGTACCTGGCCGCCCTTTTGGATCACTGCCCTTACGAAATTTGAGCCTAAAAGACCCGTACCCAGAAATGCTTTCATTAGTTTCTATTTGTGTGGGATAAAGGTAGTAAAGTAGCACGTTTAAGGGAAACTCATCAAAAACATATTATTTAATAAATAAAAGCTCCCTGAATTTTGGCAGTGGCCACAAGGAATCATCTACCAGTTGCTCCAGTTTATCAACATGGTAGCGTATTGCCTGGAAAAATGGTTTTACCTTTTCATCATAATCTATTGCTTTTTCGCGTAAATCTTCAATTTTATTGGCTTTTTTACGTGCTTCCACCAAATTGTCAATATCTGATTTAATAAAGTTCACATGTTCGGCTATTTTATTGATAATAGCCAACTGTGCTTTAAAGGTTTCGTCACCCAGGCCCAGGTCTTTTAATCCCTTAACATTTTCAATCAGTTTGGTCTGATAGGCAATTGCCGCAGGTAAAATAATATTAATCCCAAGCTCACCAATAACGCGGGCTTCTATTTGCAGCTTCTTGTAAAAGCTGTCTAATAAAATTTCATGACGGGCATATACTTCACGTTCAGTAAATACTGTTGTTTCTGCAAATAGCAACCTTGTTTTGTCAGATAACAATGCATCAACGGCTTTAGGGGTGGTTTTTATATTGGGCAGCCCCCTTGACTCGGCTTCTTTTTCCCATTCCTCACTATAGCCATTCCCTTCAAAACGTATATTTTTCGATTCTTTAATATACTTTTTAATAACAATCAGCAGGGCGACATCTTTCTTTTCACCTTTTTTAATCAGTTTATCTACATCATATTTAAACTTTTTGAGCTGGTCGGCAACAATAAGGTTCAATATCGTCATCGGACTTGCTGAATTAGCTGATGAACCTACAGCGCGTAGCTCAAACTTATTACCGGTAAATGCAAAAGGCGAAGTACGGTTACGATCAGTATTGTCCTTTAAAATTTGAGGGATCTTTGGGATACCTTGCCATAATAAGGCATCGTCTTTTATTTTTTTGCTGATCCGTGAGGTTTCTATCTCGTCAAGCACATCATTCAGCTGGCTTCCTAAAAATATGGAAATAATTGCCGGGGGGGCCTCATTGGCGCCCAAACGATGATCGTTGTTAACTGATGCGATGGAAGCCCTCAACAGGTCGGCATGTTCATAAACCGCTTTAATGGTATTTACAAAAAAAGCAAGGAACATGAGGTTGTTTTTTGGCGTTTTGCCGGGCGACAATAAGTTTTTGCCGGAACTGGTCATCATCGACCAGTTATTATGTTTGCCTGAGCCATTAATACCGGCATAAGGTTTTTCGTGCAGCAACACTTTAAAATTATGGCGCTTGGCAACCTTGTCCATCAGGTCCATCAACAATTGGTTATGATCAATTGCCAGGTTTATCTCTTCGTAAACCGGTGCACATTCAAACTGGGATGGGGCAACTTCATTATGCCTGGTTTTTAAAGGTATGCCTAATAATAGGGCTTCCGTTTCCATATCCTGCATAAAAGCATATACCCTTTCGGGGATTGAACCAAAATAATGGTCCTCCAGTTGTTGGTTTTTTGCCGATATATGCCCAAACAGCGTGCGGCCGGTTAAATACAAATCGGGGCGGGCGTTAAATAAAGCTATGTCAACCAAAAAATACTCCTGTTCAATGCCTAATGAAGCGTTAACTTTTTCAATGCTCTTATCAAAATAGTGGCAAACATCCACGGCGGCCTTGTCAAGGGCGCTTAGGGCTTTTAACAATGGTACTTTATAGTCAAGTGCCTCGCCGGTATAGGAAACAAAAACAGTTGGGATGCATAACGTACGCGCCATAATAAACGCCGGGGACGAAGGGTCCCATGCCGTATATCCCCTTGCTTCAAAAGTATTCCGGATACCGCCGCTTGGGAAACTTGAAGCATCCGGCTCTTGCTGGGCCAGGGCATCGCCCGAAAATTTTTCTATAGCGCCGCCATCGGCTGTGGGCTCAAAAAAAGCATCGTGCTTTTCGGCAGTTGAGCCGGTAAGCGGCTGGAACCAGTGGGTATAATGCGTAGCGCCTTTACCCATTGCCCATGACCGCATGGCCGAAGCAACCTGCTCGGCGAGGTCACGCGGGATGGGTTCTCCTTTTTCGATGGAGTTAACAATGCCCTGGAAAGCTTCTGTTGAAAGGTATTCTTTCATTTTCTTTTTATCGAAAACATTAGCTGCAAAGAAATCTGAAATTTTTGGGGAAGGTATTTTAACATCGGGGATTGCCCTTGTTAATACTGCCTGCAATGCCTGAAACCGGATATTAGCCATGAACTGAATTTTTATTAAAAGGTTGGAGACCAAAATAAGAACTAAACTTTATATTATGCATAATTTTTATAGAATATAAAATAAATTTCATTTTTTTTTAAATATGAGTGGAATTTCCGGTTAAATTGAACTATATTCTTTTTTTTAATTAAAAACCGCTCGTTTAACGTACTAATTTGTTGTTTTTTGATAAAAATGAAGTTAAATACCGATTTTTAGAATAAAAAAATCAAAAAGCATAAAAATTAGCCAATTAAATTTATTCTCTTACTTTTTATATTATTAAATGTTCAAAAAACAACCTGTTTTTATGCTGATTTTTACTATTTTTATAAAAGTTGTATTTTTTTTTAAAATTTTTTGTCTAAAAATTTGGTTTTGTTAAAATTCATCCATATTTTTAAGGAAATATTTATAAAATAGATGGATTTATTAAATTATTCATAAAAAATTGAGATTAAACGGTAAGGTTTTATCCTATAAATGTAGGTGACAGCTTAAATCAATAAAACAAAACAATCAAACACTATAATATCAATCAAACTAAATTAAACTAAACTAAACAAACAATGAAAGTAAACTCTACAAAGTTCAACCTGCTCAGTTCAGTCCGACAACTGACGCGTGAAAAATGGGCGCTGGGTGCAACCATCTTGGCAGGAAAAATGATAGGCTTAGGGCTTATCGTATTAGCTATTATTACAGTTCCCGGATTATTGGGGACAACTGCACATGCCGCAGTTGCTGCAAAGGCTGATACATCAGCACTTGAACGATCATTGCTGACAACAGCAACAAATTCAATGAATGCTATTAATACAACATGGACCTTAGTGGCCGCATTTTTGGTGTTTGCCATGCAGGCAGGTTTTGTAATGCTTGAAGTTGGGTTTGCACGCAAACGTGAAACTGTAAACGTACTGATGGAATGTATTTTTGATACCTGTCTTTGCGGAATTTTGTTTTATGCCATTGGTTACGCGTTTATGTTTAGCTATGGTAATGGATTTATCGGTTACCATTGGTTTTTCCTTCAGAATACAGCGGTAGGTAACCCAACAGATACTTATCTGGGTACGGGTGTCCCTATAATTGCGCACTGGATATTCCAATACGCCTTTGCTGACACCTGTTCAACAGTAGTTTCAGGCGCGATGATTGGCCGTACTGGTTTCCGTGGCGATATTCTTTACAGTATCGGCATCACCGGGTTCATTTATCCAATTATCGGTCACTGGGCCTGGGGGCCTGACGGCTGGTTGGCATTGATGGGAAGCGCTGATGCGGCTGGCAGCCACCATTTCTTTGTAAGTTTAGGTCAAGGTTTTCGCGATTTTGCAGGCTCAACAGTAGTGCATACCATTGGTGGTATAGCCTCCTTAGCCGGCGCTGTTGTATTGGGGCCACGTATCGGCCGTGTTTTTGCGCGTGATGGCGGCGGTATGCCTGCCGCCCATAATTTACCCATGGCCGCCGTTGGCGGATTTATATTATGGTTTGGCTGGTATGGTTTTAACCCCGGCAGTTCGCTTTCAGCAATGGATTCCATTGGTATTGGCCGTATTGCCACCAATACTACGCTCGCAGCCTGTGGCGGCGGATTTACTGCTATGATGGCAGGTTTATGGTGGGGATCAACCAAAGGCAAATTCGATTTAGGCTTTACCATTAACGGTTTCCTTGCAGGCTTAGTTGCTATTACCTGTCCTTGTTACTGGGTTAGCCCGCTGGGTGCTACCTTATTGGGCGGCGTAGCAGGTTTCATAGTATTTGGAGGGGTTAAATTGCTGGAGTATTTACGTATTGACGATCCAATCGGCGCTGTACCGGTACACGGTTTTGCCGGAATCTGGGGTACACTTTCGTTAGGGTTATTTGCATCCGGCCAGTTTGGTGTAACCGGCCCTACCGGCCCTGACAACTCTGCACCTAATATTGTAAGGGGGTTATTTTATGGTGGCGATGCCAGCGTATTAAAAGCCCAGGCCATAGGCACTTTCACAATTGCTATATCAGTGTTTGTTGTAACGTGGACTATGATGAAGCTTATAATGCTGTTGCCGCATCCATGGAAACTACGCGTTGAAGCAAAAGGTGAAACAGGCCCGGGCGGTTTGGATATGTTTGATCACGGCGCTATTGCTTACGATTATGAAGATGGTGACGTTAATTTGACAGGACTGTTTGAAAAAGGCAATAAAATAGCGGTTTAATCATCATCATTAATTATATAATATCCCTTGTGTGGTTGGTTAGCTTAATTTCTGCTATCATCGGCACTTTAACCAATCACGCAAGGGTTCTTTACAAGTTCGGATTTTAGTGTGGATTTTGCCGGGTCAAACGTTGATATGGTTCAGCCCGGGATTTCTTATGTATTAATATATAAAATTCAATCAACCCAAAACTATTAATAAACAAGTCTTTTCAATTAAATTATTATCATGAAAAAAAGAATTTTACTCTTATCATTATTTATAGTTGCCCTGGGATCTGCATTCGCGCAGACAGCAACTAAGGATACAGCGAAAGTTGTACCACCAACGCCTTTTGTATCAATGCTTGGAATGGCGCCCGGCCCGCTTACTATTACCCCCGAGCCAGTAAAGATTGGCAGCATTTACATATCGGGCGTTGCAAGCGCCCTGGCACTGGCTCAAACCAGTGTGTTCCCGGGTGATAAACCTGTGCAGACAGATATTAGCAACGCCCAGATTTTCATTCAGAAGATTGATGGCGTTTTCCAGTTTTTTATTGAGGTAGGGGGTTATTCCCTTCCTGCCCTGGGTGCCCCGTACCTGCGTGCGGGCCTGGCGACAAATACTTATTACGGATTGCTTCCTCAAGGTTTTATAAAGATCGCGCCATCAAGCAGTTTCTCAATTGAGGTTGGTAAGCTTCCAACATTGATTGGGGCCGAATACACATTTTCGTTTGAGAATATGAATATCCAGCGTGGTTTATTATGGAACCAGGAAAACGCTGTTAACCGGGGGGTGCAGTTAAATTATACCGCCGGACCTTTAACACTGGCCGTAGCCTATAGTGACGGCTTATATTCTAACAACTATAACTGGATATTGGGATCCCTGACCTATGCTATCAATAGCACTAATACGCTTGCCGTTATTGGCGGCGGCAGTACAAGCCGCAGCACTATTTCTACTCCGGTAACCCCTTTGTACCTTAATAACGAACAAATTTATAATTTGATATACACGCATACTTCCGGTCAATGGACAGTCGTGCCATACTTGCAATATACTTCTGTGCCTGCAAGTCCATTGCTTAATACAACGCAGAGTGCATCAACGTTCGGAGCTGCTGTGTTTGTAAGTTATGCTATTCCCAAATCAAACTTTACCATTCCCGTTCGTTTTGAGTACATCAACTCTACAGGAAGCGCA
>DATCES010000559.1:0-2394 GCA_036509935.1 Mucilaginibacter sp. | reverse complement strand
TTTATTAGTGGAAGACGGCGATGAGATAAGGGTGCCGAAAAAGCAGCAGATAGTACGTGTGAACGGCGAAGTGCTGTATCCAAGCGCGGTAGTTTACAGCAACGGTAAAACCTTTAAGGATTATGTGCTGAATGCAGGGGGCTATTCGCCGCAGGCATTAAAAAGCGGGGCCTATATACTTTATGCCAACGGGACAGTAAAAGGGACCAGGAAAGTACTGTTTTTTAACAGCCACCCGGAAGTGAAGCCCGGGAGCGAGATATATGTGCCGAAGAAACCTGCACCCAAAGGGAATGCCATAGCGACGATACTGGGCCTCACAACCGGGTTAATGTCTGTAGTGGCAATTTTTATTGGGTTAATACATTTATAAATAATGCATGCCGGCAGGTAACTACTGCGGTATATATATCATGCTATATGGACAAAATTGATAAAATTGAACCCGATGAAATATCCATCAGGGAATTAATGTCAAAATTTAAATCTGTTATAAGGTATGTAAAAAGTAAATGGTTAATTTTAGTTTGGTTTGGTGTATCAGGAATTTTATTTGGAATAATTTATTCAATATTTGAAAACCCTGACTATAAGGCTGTATCAACATTTGTTTTGGAGGAATCGGGACACAGTGGGGGACTTGGCCTTAGCCAATATTCAAACATTGCTTCGCTGGCCGGTATTGACATTAGCGGCGGCTCAGAAAAAGGGTTATTTCAGGGTGATAATATAATGGAATTATATAAATCACGTTTGATGATCGAAAAAACATTATTAACCCCCGTATTAATAAATGATAAAAAACAATTGCTTGTTGACAGGTATATCAAATCAAATGATGGCTGCAGTATATGGAATAAAAAAAATAAAAATGTAAATTTCAATAAAAATTATAAAATGTTTTCCCGTTACCAGGATAGTATTATACGGGATATTGTTAAGTATTTTAACAAGCATATTTTAACGGTAACCAAACCAGATAAAAAACTTAGCATTATTAGTGTCGAAATAAAGTTTAAAGACGAAATTTTCGCACAGCTTTTTAATCAGACGCTGGTTCAAAACGTCAATGATTTTTATATACAAACGCAAACCAGAAAAACATCCCAAAGTGTACGGGTTCTACAGCACCAGTCAGATAGCGTACGGAATATCCTCAACAGTTCAATCGGAAGGGTAGCTGCCTCTACAGATCAAAACCCCAATCCCAACCCTACCTTACATTCTTTGCAGGTGCCATATCAAAAAAAGCAAATTGATGTACAGTCAAATAGCGCCATATACAGCGAATTGGTGAAAAACCTCGAACTGGAAAAATTATCATTAAGACAGGAAACGCCATTAATCCAACTAATAGATGAACCAATATTACCACTCGAAGTAGATAAAACCGGGAAAATAGAGGGGGCATTAATTGGGGCAATAGCCGGTTTGTTTTTAGGGTTAGTTTATTTAGTAGCCGGCAGGTTCTACCGTTTCGTAAAAAAGTCATAATCTGATAACCATTGAGCGCTACAAAAAGGAATTATATTTTTAATTTACTTTTAACTGGTTTTAATATACTATTCCCGGTAATTAGCTTTCCTTATGCGGCAAAAATTTTAGGTCCGGTTGGCATCGGTAAAGTTCAGTTTATATTATCGTTTACGCAATATTTTGCATTGATAGCCGCATTGGGGATCCCAATTTATGGTGTTAGGGTAATATCCCAGTCGGCACATAACAGCAAATTACTTTATAAAAATTTAGGTGAATTGCTATCCATCCATATTGCTTGCAGTTTAATAATTAGCATTGCTTATTTTGTTACTATAATTTCATTTGCCTTTTTTAGTAACGACAGGTCACTATATTTTCTTTCTGCTTTAATTATATTAATGGGGTTTACGTCTATCGACTGGTATTTTTCGGGGATAGAAAATTTTAAGCTGATTGCTATAAGATCAGTTTCAATAAAGATAGTATCCTTAGTATGTTTATTTTTATTTGTAAAAGTCAGGTCTGATTATACTATCTATCTTGCAATCAGTTTATTTTCAATATTAGGAAATAATATAATTAATATTATTTCGGTGCGTAAACATATTGCAATAGGTTATAAAGGGACAAAAAAACATCTGAAACCATTAATGTACACTTTTGGTACAACGGTAGCTACAAGTATGTACACAATGCTGGATACTATCCTGATAGGTTTTTTTGCGGACGAAAAATCTGTGGGACTGTATTCTGCATCCATTAAGTTAACAAAAATTTCAATCCCTTTTATTATATCGGCGGCCACGGTGCTCATGCCCCGGATATCCAAGCTTTTCGGATCCGGCGATTATGGCTCTTTAAATATAATACTCAATAAATCTTTTAACTTTATTATAACTATTGCTTCGCCAATTT
>DATCES010000558.1:0-13122 GCA_036509935.1 Mucilaginibacter sp. | reverse complement strand
CAAGATCCTTCACTTTGTTCAGGATGACAACCCCGTTATTTTTATTCTTGTTTATTTTTGCGGACCTGATTTGCATCCAAATCCTTTTTGCTGCAAAAAGTTCCAAATATTTTTTATGTTTGTTAACATATACATATACCTTTTAAAATATGAAAAAACTCATATTGCTATTCTCATTTTCACTATTCTTTTCGTTTGGTTGTTTAGCCCAGTCGGCAGGCGTTGGTAAATTTAACCTGGGCCTTGATGCTGCGTTACCGCTGTATAATATGAGGTCCATATTCGGCCCTGGTATTGGCGGTTCGCTTAAGTACGAATATAATCTTTCAAACAAATTCCATTTTTTAAACAAACCTTATTTTTTAAACAAACTTTATGTTACTTTAGGGAGCGGGTACGAAAGTTTTCCCGTTAAAACCGTGCTTCAAAATGCTTATGTACCATCAACCTATAGTTACATTCCGGTAAAATTCGGGTTAAAATATTATGCCCTCAATGGCCTTTATGCCGAAGGTCAGGACGGTACCGTATTCTATACGCAGCATGGCGGCGGCAGTAGCAACGATTTTTCTTTTGGTGCCGGTTATTCCTTTAAAGGTGGTTTTGAATTTGGCGCCCGTTTTGAAAGATGGAGGCAAACACCGCAAAATCACGAAACAGGCGACTACGGACAGACCGGGCCATTTACCAACGTGTCCAATTTCCGACAGATTGCCATTCGCCTTGCTGAAAGGTTTTAGGTTTTGATTATCAATACTTAACAAAACAGTGCTTAGCATCTTCAAAAAAGAAATTACATCATATCTAAGCTCCCTTGTAGCTTATGTTACTATTGGTGTATTTTTACTTGTATCAGGTCTGTTTTTATGGGTCCTTCCCGAATTTAAGATCCTCCCGGAATCAAATATCCTTGATTACGGATATGCGGGTTTAGAGAGCCTTTTCAGTATCGCCCCTTATCTTTTTATGTTTTTGATCCCGGCCGTCACCATGCGCTCACTGGCCGAAGAACGCAGGGAGGGTACTTTTGAACTGCTTTTAACCCGTCCGTTAACCGACTGGCAGATAGTTTTAGGCAAATACTTTGCCTGCCTTACTATTATGCTTTTCGCCTTGCTTCCAACATTGGTGTATTATTATTCTGTTTACCAGTTAGGGGCACCGCAGGGAAATATTGATACAGGCGGTGCCATAGGGTCTTATATCGGTTTGTTTTTACTTGGCGCCGGGTTTTGCGCTATTGGCTTGTTTGCATCGTCAATAAGTAAAAATCAGGTCATAGCCTTCATTATAGCAGTTTTTCTATGTTTCCTGTTTTACACCGGGTTTGATTTGTTGGGCGGGTTGCCGTCCCTGCAAAACCTTAACCTGGAGAATTTAGGCATTACAGCGCATTATCAATCCGTAAGCCGGGGCGTTCTGGATACCCGCGACCTTGTTTATTTCATCATAATAACAGGTTTATTTATTTGCTTTACGTTGTTTGTATTGATACGGCAGCGGCAAAAAAGCCTGGCCGGCAGTGATGCAATATTTTGCGCCTCTGTGGCAGGTGTTTTAATTTTATCAGGGATAATATCCGATGCAACATTTACCCGTTTTGATTTTACTGCGGAAAAACGTTTTACCATTTCGCCGGTAAGCCGGAATTTAATGGATAGCCTTAAAGCCCCGGTAAGAGTTGTGGTTTATTTAAAAGGCGACAATTTTTCGAGCAGCATGAAGCGGCTGCAAAGGGCAACACACGATATGCTGGCTGATTTACAGGCATACAGCCATGAAAAGCTGCAGTTTACTTTTATTGATCCTTTGGCTTATATAAAGGCATTGCCAGATTCGGACCAAAAAGCCGAATACGATTCGCTGCAGGCCAAGGGGATTACGGCGGAGCCCAGGAGCATAAAAACTGATAATGGGGTTACCCAGATGCTGATATTTCCCGAAGCCCTTATTGAATTTAAGGGTAAATATATCGCGGTTAATTTGTTGCAATCCCGGATTGGCCTTTCTGATGAGGATGTGTATAACAACTCGATACAAAATCTGGAATATGCTTTTTCATCGGCCATTAAAAAGGTAACAAGCGGCGGCAAACCTTTAATTGGTTTTACAGAGGGGCACCGTGAGCTTACCGACCTACAGTTAAATGATGCGATGAAATCATTATCGGATGGCTATGATGTTGGCAGGATAAACCTGAAAACTATTCCATTTGATGTTTTAATGAAAATTAAACTATTGGTTGTCCCTAAACCCGGAACAAAATTCACCGAGCTTGAAAAGTTTAAAATTGACCAGTATGTTATGCGCGGCGGCAGGGTGCTTTGGGCCATTAACCAGGTTAATGCCGAACTTGACAGCCTACGCAACCATGGCGGCGAAGAAATGTCGTTCCCCAAAGACCTTAATCTTGACGATCAGCTTTTTGGGTATGGTGTGCGCATAAATTACGATCTGATAGTTGATATGAGGTGCGCGCAAATCCCGGTTAGCGCCGGTAACGTTGGCGGACAGGCGCAAATACAAATGGTTCCCTGGTTGTATGATCCCATTTTTATCCCAACATCAAAAAACCCAATCGTAAAAAACCTTGATGGGGTACGCGGCGGGTTTGTCAGTACCATTGACACGCTGGCTATTAAAAATGTTAAGAAAACAATATTGCTTTCTTCATCGCCCTACAATAAAAAATTAAACGCCCCGCATATCATATCTTTACAGGCCATTGAGCAGGAACCTAACCCTAAGGATTTTCAGGGCACCCCTAAAATAGTGGCCGTATTGCTGGAGGGGAAGTTTAAGTCTGATTTTTTAAACCGCCCGGCGCCCGACAGTTTACCTGAAAAGGTAAACATAATACCCCAAAGCAAGCCCACAAAAATGATTGTGATGAGCGATGGCAATGTGTTTAAAAACCAGGTTGGCGCCGATGGCTCGCCATACCCGCTTGGATATGACCGTTATACGCAGCAAACTTTTGGAAATAAAAACCTGTTGCTTAATATTGCCGATTATATGACCGATGACTCGGGGCTGATTGCCTTGCGGGCAAAAGAAGTACAAATCCGCCTGCTTGACCGCGCACGCATCCGCAGCGAAAAAGTTTACTGGCAATTACTTAATAATATATTGCCTTTGGCTTTATTGTTAACATTTGCTATTTTTCAACATTATATCCGCAGGCGGAAGTATGCCCGTTAAATTTTATACTTTTGATTGATTAATTATAATTATATGAGATTTATTGTTTCTACATCAACATTGCTCAGGCAACTACAGGCTGTTAGCGGCGCTTTGAGCAATAGCACAGTATTGCCTATACTGGAGAACTTTTTGTTCGAGATAAAAGATGGGAACTTAACCATTTCGGCAACTGACCTGCAAACCAGCATGACTACTTCTTTGTCTGTTGAAGCGAAGGAGAATGGCCGCATTGCTATACCCTCGCGTATTTTGTTAGAGACTTTAAAATCATTGCCGGAGCAGCCTGTAAATTTTTCTGTTGATGATAGTACCTTCGCCATTGAAATAAATGCCGGCGACGGAAAATATAAGCTGAGCGGTGAAAACGGCGAGGACTTCCCCAAAATACCGGTTGTTGAAAATGCCTCATCGGTAAATTTACCGGCTTCGGTTTTAGCCGAAGCTATTAATAAAACAATTTTTGCGGTTAGCAATGATGAATTGCGCCCCGCCATGACGGGCGTTTATTGCCAGTTATCAAGCCAGTACCTTACTTTTGTAGCCACCGATGCGCACAAATTGGTACGCTACCGCCGTTTAGATGCGAAGGCCGAAAGCACAACATCATTTATATTGCCAAAAAAAGCTCTGACGCTGCTAAAATCGTCATTGCCTGCTGATGACCTGAATGTTTCAGTTGAATATAACAGTACCAGCGCGTTTTTTAAGTTTGGCAATATTAACCTGGTTTGCCGTTTAATTGACGAACGCTACCCTGATTACGAAGCAGTTATCCCGCTAAACAATCCCAATAAATTAACTATTGACCGCCAGGCGTTTTTAGGTTCGTTAAGCAGGGTTGCTATTTATGCCAACAAAACTACCCATCAGGTAAGGCTGAAGATAAATGGCAGCGAGCTTAATATATCATCGGAGGATATTGACTTTGCCAACGAGGCCCACGAGCGTTTAAGCTGCCAGTATGAGGGCGAGGATATGGAAATTGGCTTTAACGCCCGTTTTTTAATAGAAATGTTAAAGAATTTAACATGCGAAGAAGTATCGCTCGAAATGTCGACCCCAAACCGGGCAGGTATATTATTGCCCCAGGGCGGCGATGAAAACGAAGATGTTTTAATGCTGGTAATGCCGGTAATGCTTAACAGCTACGCGTAGGGGGGAAGCCTAAAGCAGAAAGCCTAAAGCAGAAAGCGGAAAAAGCTTTAGGCTTTAATTAATTGCCCCGTTTTCTTGAGGCTGTATTAAAAGTATTTAAACGCATACGGAAACCAAATTAAATTTTCCCATAGTGTACTTTGTGAACCCTTAGTGTCATCGTGTAAACCTATTTTAGGACGAGTCACGTGGTTAATTTTTTAACTCAAAGGGCACCCTGTGCAGCGGTAGACAGGGTGTGCAGCGAACTGTAAGTGGCAGCATTGAGTAGTGAGTAGTCAGTCACTTCTATTCACTAATTCACCACTCGCCACTCACCAATACACTTTTTTATCCCGCTTTATAACAAAACTTGTTTTAAAAAGTTATTATTGCAATTACTGATATGAATACAAAGTGTTCAATTTTACTTTTAATTGCGGCTTTAGGCGGGTTTTGTTCCTGCAAAAACAATGATGAAGTTTTTGCGCCTAAAGTTATTACCAACATTAATGTTGTAAATGCCTCGGCCGATACGCTCAATTTTTATTTAAATGGCACCCGTCAAACTAATACATCCAGTTTATACCCGGGCGGGCAATCGTACTATATTAAGGTACCTGCCGGTCAGCAGAATTACCAGTTTAAAAAAGCGGGAGGTTTTACTGATTTGTTTAGCATGCCTTTAAATTTAAAGGATTCCACAAATAATTCTCTATACATTACCGGTGAATCTGCTAATGATGCATTTTATACCCAGGATATTATTGATACGCTTACGAATTTTTCAACCGTTAGATTTGTAAATGCGGCGCCTGATGCCGGAAACCTTGATATGACAGTTGGTGATACGCTTAGTTTTACGGGCAAGCCTTTTAAATCGTCATCGGCGTTTTTATCAGTGGGGAGCGGGAAAAAGGTGGTAAAAATTTATCAAACAGGTGCAACTATGCCGATAAAGGATACAACGATAACATTACAACCTAACCGGGCTTATACATTATTTGCAAAAGGCTTGTTAAATGGTAAAGGAAACGCTGCTTTTGGAGTAGGTACTGTAATTAATTTTTAGGTTAATAATAGGTGAATGGCATCAAAAAAAAATAGTAACATACTGATTAGCCTGTCTTTGTTTATCGCCGGTGTATTGTTTATGCAAATGATATCCTCCTGCGGAAAACAAACCGGCGCCAGCCCGACAGGGCTGAATATTGAATACCGTGTTTTAAATTTGAGCCCGGATATGGGGCCGGTTAACATGTTTATCAGTTTTAATCAGGTGAATGCCATAGGGAACCCCTTTGTTTTCAGGGCCGACCGAGGTTATTTTTATCTGCCCGCAATTGTCACCCCTTTCCAGTTCAGGCAGGCCACAGTGGCAGCTACGCCTGTATTATCGCTAAACAGGAATGATATTTTGCAATCGGGCGCAAAATATACCTTGTTTATTACGGGTCCGTATAATTCATTAACCCCTATTTTTACGGTCGATACCGACTTCGCGCCGGCAGTCGGACGGGGAAAACTACGTTTTGTTAATGCTTCGCCATCGGCAACAGGCGGGTTGGATGTTTATGCAAACGGGACGTTGGCATTTACCGGAACCACCTATAAAAATATTTCAAAATATATTGAACTCCCGATTGGCAATTATGACCTTAAAATAAATGCTACAGGCTCGGCAACTGTATTAAACGACCTGCCAGGGGTAACTATCCAGGATGGCAGGTTGTACACACTGTATGCATCCGGTTATACCAGCCGGGCCGATTCCGCAGCGTTTAACGCCGCTGTTATAATTAATCAGTAGGTTAATTTTGTTAGTGCAAACGGGCAATTGTTCAGGTCGGCTTAAATTACCTCAATCAACCATTCCCCCGATCAACTAATAACCATTTTATTCATATTTTTGGGCAAAATTTAAAACATTGGAAATAGTTAAAAGCCTCATTGATTTTATATTGCATATTGATAAGCACCTGGAACATATAATCAGCCAGTACCATGCGTTAACTTACCTTATACTGTTTGCTATAATTTTTGCCGAAACAGGTTTTGTGGTTACGCCATTTTTGCCCGGCGATTCGTTATTATTTGCTGCCGGCGCTCTGATCGCAGGCGGGGATAGCGGTTTGAGTATCTATGCCCTCGCACTGATTCTGATCTTAGCCGCATTTACAGGCAATACCACAAATTACTTGCTGGGCGGGTATTTGGGGTATAGGGTTTTCAAGAAGGAAAATAAAATATTAAAGTTGGAATACTATGAGCAAACCCATGCTTTTTTTGAAAAACACGGGGCGCTCGCCGTAATTTTTAGCCGTTTTATGCCTGTTATCCGCACTGTTGCACCTTTTGTTGCAGGGGTTAGCGGTATGCCGTTTTCAAAGTACAGCTTGTATAACATAATCGGGGGGGCATCATGGATCATTGTTTTTCTTTTTGCAGGATATTTTCTCGGCAACGTACCATTCTTTAAGGCGCATTTTGCACTGGTTGGGGTAGTTATTATTTTAGTGTCAATTGCCCCCCCGGTTTTTGCAGCCATAAAAAGCCTTATGGATAACAAACCTACAGCACATTAAAACCTGTTTTAAAAAAGACCGGCATCAGCAATCAATTAGTTAAAACTAATACTTTTCCTGCTTTATATAGCGTTTCTTCTTTTTGTGTCCTCGTTTTTTCAATCCCGCTAAGCGGCTTTTTGATCAATTTATCCAAATCAGGCTGCCCGGCATCAACCCAGGCCGAATACCAGTAACTCCCAACGGCCAGTATAGCCGAACGCATACGGCGCTCCACCATTCCGTTCAGCATTTTATGATATGCTTTAGCGTAGGCAATCGAATACTCTTTTACCGGCCGTTTTCCATGCAGGTAAATTATATATTTTTTATCTGCGGGGAATGACTTGTTTAATACCCGCTCAAAACGTAAAACAGAATCAACTTCTTTAAATGAACCCCGGCATATTTTAAAGGCCTCTTTTAACGGGTCTTCAATATAGCGGGCGTTGCCGGCATAGTAATTATAATGATCGCTGAACAATTCGGGCAACCGGCTTTCCCATAATGCATGTATCCCTGTTTGATTAGTTAACTGGCCGTTATAGTTTTTGGTAAGGTGCAGTGGCACATGTGCATCGGCAATATAATGGCCTAAATTTGCCGAAGTACTTAATATGGCAACAGTATCATGCGCCTTAAACGCCTTTACCAGCCGGTAATAGTTAAACTGTATTACCCAGGGTAATGTGCCATATTTATTTAATGTATCGGCTGAATATTTAATGGCAGCATCATCATAGTTTTGCGGAATTTTAAAAAAAGGGTTTTTCCCATAATGATCGGCGTTCAGATAATGCCGC
Source organism: Mucilaginibacter sp. (assembly GCA_036509935.1). Classification (GTDB taxonomy): domain Bacteria; phylum Bacteroidota; class Bacteroidia; order Sphingobacteriales; family Sphingobacteriaceae; genus Mucilaginibacter. The sequence continues at coordinate 5,417 of DATCES010000558.1, read as the reverse complement.
GGCGCTTCTGTTGAATCAACGTAACGGCGTTTATCGGCGCTGATGGCGTGTTGGGTAATAAATTCAATATTATCCTTGTAAAAGCCTTTCATAGCCTTTGGGAGGGTAAAAACAGCCAGCCTGTTGATGCGGTAATGCGCGTAAAACCCCCATGAAGAACAAAGGAAAATCAATAATATCCCGGTTATTGCCCTGGAGGCTTTTTTCATTTAGCTGTAAAGGTTATAATAAGTAATGGATTTATATCCTTTTAAAACCTACCATTAATTTTTAACAACTATAACTTTTATAACATATTCCAATCATTCACCAACTAAATAAAAAAGGTGTTTGATTTTATAAATAATCATCCTATATTTGCAGTCCTTAAAAATAAAAGAAAGAATAACAAAGCTATACAATGGCAAATCATAAATCATCATTAAAAAGGATCCGTTCAAACGCTGCGAAACGGTTGCGTAACAGGTACCAGGCTAAAACAACCAGGAACGCTATTAAAAAATTAAGGGGCACAACCAGCAAAGCTGATGCAAGCCCACTATTAGTTAAAGTAATATCCATGCTTGACCGGTTAGCCAAAAAGAATGTTATTCATAAAAACAAAGCATCAAATAACAAATCCAAGCTTACCAAATTTGTTAATGCTTTAAAATAAAGGCTTTAAAAAGCATTTGAAAAAGCCCGTTTTCCGTTCAGGAAACGGGCTTTTTTAATTATGTCAAAAAAAGGAAAACAAAATGTGGTGCTTTTTTCGTACAAAGAAATAAAATTGAGGCAAAACTATTGTAATTATAAAAATTTAAACTTTGAGGTTATATACAACTCTTTCTTTTTTGCTTATCTCTTTAACGGGATTTGCCACGATAAACAGCGGCCGGGTTGACAGCCTTAAAATGTTGGTAGTTTTTTCTTTAAAAAACCAGTCGGAACCTGACACTTTAAGTATTAACAGGCTTAACAAGCTCGCTGCCAATTATTTTGAATCCAATCCGGACAGCACACTTTATTATGGGCATAAAAGCATTGAACTGTCGCGTAAGATAAATTACAAGGCCGGTATAGCTGATGGTTTGCTTCAAACCGGCAATGCAAATTATTTTATAGGAAAATTTACGCAGGCAGGGCAGGACCTTGCTGAGGCTGTTTTAATTTATAAGCGCTTAAATGATAAAAAGGGGCTTGGCAATTGTTATACGGTTTATGGCAGGATGTATAATTTGCTTGCTAACTATAACCTGGCGTTAACGTATTCGAACCTGGCGCTTGATATAAGCCGGCAATTAAAAAATGAACTGGATATTGCTGTTTGCTTAAAAAATATAGGCATTATTTACGACAGCAAGGGGCAATCATCCACGGCGCTTGATTATTATTACAAAGCGCTGTTTATTAGCCTCAAAATACACGATAACCTTGCGGCGGCTGCCAACTATAATGATATCGGCGTTGTTTTACAAAGAATGGAAGTTTATCCTAAGGCGCTTGAGTATTTTACCAAGGCGTTAACGCTGTTTGAATTAAGCAAGGACTTAAACGGCGTTGGAACTGTTTATGAGAATATCGGTGAAGTGATGATTTCACAAAAAAAATACGATATCGCCATTACTTATGAGGCAAAATCAATGGAGATAGCAAAAAAGCAGGATGACAAAGATGGGTTGAGTTCTGATTATACCGATCTTGGCTTGTGTTATGCCAACAAAAACAAACGTAAACTGGCCATAAGTTACCTTGATACTTCATTGCAAATAGCCCGAAAATATAAAATTGTATATAACGAAGCTTATGCATTGATTGGTTTTGCAACGGTGTATAACCTACAAAAAGATTATAAAAATGCTTACAAATATGCAACAGAAGGCCAAAACCTGGCTGTTAAACTGGGCAATTTGCAGGTACGCTCAAATGCCGCACTTCAATTGAACATTACTTTGGCAGGTTTGGGGAAATTTGAAGAAGCCTATAAAATGCTAAGGCAATATAACGATTTGATGGATAAACTGAATAACAACGAAAGTATCCAGAAGCTCACATCATATAATCTCGAACTTAACTTTGCAACAAAACAACAACAACTTGCACAGCAGCAAAAAGAAAAAGATATTTTATACCGGCAAAAAATTGAACAACAGCGATTAATAAATGCCATATTCCTGATTATTATAATCGGTATGATAACTATTTCGGTAGTTTACTACAGTCAAAAACGCACCCAGCAAAAAATAAATTTGATGCTGGAAGGCAAAAACAGGGAAGTACTTGAGCAAAAGGCCAGTATTGACCACCAGGCACAGAAATTAAATGATCTTAATGTTTTAAAAGACAGGTTGATATCTGTTTTAGCACATGACCTGCGGGCGCCGTTGAGTACCTTGCGGGGTTTGTTCAGCCTTTTGCAGGATGACACGATTTCGCACGAACAAATGCTGGATATGATCCCTAATGTGTTAAAGAAGCTCGAATACACTTCTGATTTCCTTGATACGCTGTTATTTTGGATAAACAGCCAAATGGAAAACTTTGAAAATTCTGCTAAGAGCTTTTTTATTAAAGACATAGTGGCCTACGAAATAGAAAGCTATCATGAGCAGGCGGCCTTAAAAGGCATAAATTTAGTGGATAATGTGCCTGATGATGTTGTTGCTTCTGCTGATGCCAATTCTATCCGCATTGTTATCCGTAATTTAATTACCAACGCTATAAAATTTTCGGGGGAAAATGATACTATTGAAATTAATGCAGGGAAAGCCGATGACCAAAACCATATTATTACAGTAAAAGATACCGGCACCGGGATGACTGATGACCAGCGTAAAAAGCTTTTTAAAAGTAAGGTAAACAGCAAAGAAGGCACCAATAACGAATCGGGAACGGGTATGGGCATGTTATTTTGCAAAGACCTTGTTGAAAAATGCAACGGCAAAATTTGGGTGACCAGCAAACTGGGCCAGGGTACAGAATTTTCTTTCACGGTACCCGTAGGCATAATAAATGCAACGAGGCTTGAGGTAGCGTAATGAGTAAGTGAGTGGTAAGTGGTGAATAGTGAGTGTAGGGTTTTCTTACCACCACTCACCACTCACCACTCACCGCTCGACACTCACTAACGGTACTCAACACTTAAAGTAACAGGCACACTCAGGGCTTTCGAAACAATACAATTCACTTTAGCGCCTTCGGCAATTTCTTTGAATTTATCCTCGCTTACACCATCAATTGCCGATCCTTTTAACGCCAGGTGAATACCGGTGATGCTCGGGGAGGCCATGTCAAGGTCTAAAACAGCTTCCGTTGTTAAATCATTAGGCTTAAAGCCAGCCTTGCTTAAAGCGGCGCCTACGGCCATGGTAAAACAACCGGCGAGGGCAGCCGCAATTAATTCTTCCGGGTTGGTGCCAACGCCATCTGCAAAACGGGTTTTAAATGAAAATTGGGTATTGTTCAATGTGGTGCTTTGGGTAGAGATTTCTCCTTTTCCTTCGGTCAGGGTGCCATTCCAATGGGCATGTGCGGTACGTTTCATAGTTTTTGTTTTTAGGTAAAGTTATATTTTTGAGCGTTATTTTTATGGCTTTATTGCGGACACAAAGTATTGTGCCTCTACAATTCCGGTACAACAAAACGCTTATTTACCTGGTCAATAAAATTTAAAACATCATCACGGCCTGATTGTGTTGCGGCCGATGTAATAAAATATTCAGGTACTTCATCAAATGATGTTAACAGTGCTTTTTTAAACAAGGCTATGTTTTGATCAGTTTTAACGCCCGATTGTTTATCCGCCTTAGTAAATACCAGTACAAACGGCAGGCCCTTTTCGCCAAGCCAGTTACAAAATTCCAGGTCTATTTTTTGCGGTTCAAGGCGGCTGTCAATCAACGCCATTACACATTGCAGGCTCTCGCGTTTATCTAAATAGGTATGGATGAATTTGCTCCAGTCGGCTTTTTTGCTTTTTGATGCGCGTGCATAGCCGTAACCCGGAAGATCGACAATATACCAGCTATCATTAATCAAAAAATGGTTGATGAGCTGCGTTTTGCCTGGGGTTTGCGAAGTTTTCGCCAGGCCCTTTTTATTGGTGAGCATATTAATAAGTGATGACTTGCCCACATTGGACCTGCCAATAAACGCATACTCTGCCATTACCGGCGGCGGTAATTTTGAGATTTGGGTGTTGCTGCAAATAAACTCAGCAGATTTTATGATCATGGCACAAAGATAGATTTTAGATGCGGAATAGGGGGCAATAAAACCGGCAGGATAATAATGTTGGGGTGCCGTACTTTGCAATCTCTTCAAACATCTGCTTCACATTGGCATACGGAACATTGTCAGCGTCGATTAAAACAGCAAGCCTCAGGTCTTTTATAGTATCCATAGTTTTATGTTGTTTGGCGGTTTATAATACCCTAACAGGTTTTAAGCCTCTGAAGAATGATATTCCGTTAGGCTAAACGCGTTTAGCCTAACGGAAATTTTACCGTTTGCGGGGCTAAATGCGTTTAGCCCCCCGTGATTTTTGCAGTTTGCGGGGCTAAATGCGTTTAGCCTATCGTAATTTTTGCAGTTTGCGGGGCTAAACGCGTTTAGCCTCTCGTAATTTTTGGAGGCAATTTTATATAAACAATTGTATATCAAATATATAAATTAATATTTTAAAAGAACAGCGCAAAAAAAGCATCGAAAAACGGATTTAATTTTTTTTTTGCTTTTACAAAGTACCCCATTTGTCCAAATCATTCCCATGCTTAGGGACCTTGAAGGAGGATGGTGAAAAAATTAATTTGCAAATGCGGGGGTTATTCAAATATAGTGAATTTTGCCGGGAATTGCAAGTGGCCCCACCTGGGGGAAGTATGACGGGTAGCAGAAAACGGGAGAAGAATATGTAAAAAAATGTGCCTGATTTATTTGCTTTTTTACGCTGTTACGCTTGCGATAGCCATGTATTGAAAGCCATCAGCGCTGCTTAATTACCGGTCAGCGGCGCAGGAGGACCCTAACGCTTCGGGCCGGGCGGCATTGCGCGGGGGGGGTAATACCTATTGCATTTGTACTTTCAATCCATTTTTTTGGCGTCATTACAAAACTATTTAGCCCTGCCTGCTTTTTAAACCCCTCGAATTCGAGGGGTTTAAAAGCAGGGTTGTACATTAGCAACCAAACATTTATTATTTTATTGTTTGCCATTAACTATATTTCTAATTGTGGCGATTTCGCCATAATTAACTATTTAAATGCTACCAATTTTTTCCCGCCTTTGCAGGTGTTGTCACCATAGGTGTTCGGAAGAATTTTGATTGCCGTTAAATTCCCTCCCGAGGGAGGGGTGCGATGGGTTGTGAGGTGGCAGGTCCGAAGGACTCCTATGGAGGAGGGGTTTCGCCGCTACTGCATATGTACAGCTAACAGTG
>DATCES010000557.1:0-3203 GCA_036509935.1 Mucilaginibacter sp. | reverse complement strand
AATCGGAACCCGCTTCCTTTCAGTTTTAGTTCATTTTTCAAATAACGGCATACTTCAACATCCAGGTGGTTTAAATAATACCGGCTGTAATCCGGCGCTAATAAATATCCGGGGGCATAAGTCAAAAGTTCCTCCCCTGTTTTTTCTATTTGTTTTTTCAGATAAAAAGCATGGCGGTGCTCTTCGGCAGCGTGTTTTAATATGATATAGGTAACGCTAAGCGGGTCTTCACTTGCAGATATCTTGCGGGCGCCGGTATTCTCCATTAATGATAAAGTGTTTAGCCATTTGGCGTGCAATTTATTGTCGGCTATTATTAAACGCAGTAGTTGCGATAATTCCATGTTATAGTTCGCTGAGGGCTTGTTCAATTTTGCTGTAAATGTAATCCAGTTCCGCATTTGTAATGCAATAGGGGGGTAAAATGTAAATAATATTGCCAAGGGGGCGTAAAATGATACCTGCCTCTAAAAAGTAGCCATATAAGCTATCCCGTAGCGAGTTAAAGTACGATGTATCAGTCCCGGTTTGCCATTCCATCGCCAAAATTGTCCCTGTTTGCCTTATGGTTTTAACTTTTGGATGGTTCCTCACCTTCATGGCAAATTGCCGGTGTGCGTCTTCAATTCTTTTTATGTTTTCTGCTGTTGATACATCCAGAAAAAGGTCAAGGCTTGCCAGCGCCGCAGATATTGCCACAGGATTAGCGGTGAACGAATGTCCGTGAAACAAGGTTTTTAAGCGGTCATCTGATAAAAAGGCATCATATACCTGCCGGGTACAGGTGGTAAGGCCCAAAGCCATGGTACCGCCGGTTAAACCTTTCGAAAAACACATTATGTCCGGCTGTTCGTTCATATAATTGCAGGCGAAAGGCTTGCCGGTACGGCCAAAACCAGTAAATACTTCATCAGCTATCATCAATATACCTTCCTTACGGCAATGTGCCATTAATTGGTCCAGGTATCCGGCCCCGTACATAATCATTCCCCCTGCGCCCTGTACTAAAGGTTCAAAAATGAAACAGGCCGTTTGGGAAGAGATGTTAGAGATTAGCGATTGGAGGTTAGAGATATTTTCTTTGTCCGGCAGATCGATAAATTCAACCTCAAACAATAGTGAATCAAACGCGGCTGTAAACGCGCTGCGGCCGCTTACGGCCATTGCGCCAAAGGTATCGCCGTGATAGGCGTTTTTAAATGCGATGATACTGGTACGGGTTTCGCCCTTATTATGCCAGTATTGCAGGCACATTTTTATGGCTACTTCAATAGCGGTTGAACCGTTGTCAGAATAGAAAACTTTTTGCTGGTTACCGGGTAAAATATCCAGCAACCTTTCGGCTAATTCAACCGCCCCCTGGTGGGTAAAGCCTGCAAAAATTACATGTTCCAGCTTTTTTAGTTGTTCCGCCACCTTTTGGGCGATGTACGGATGTGCGTGCCCGTGAATATTTACCCACCACGATGATACCGCATCGATATATCTTTTCCCGTTCTCATCAAAAAGACAGGCTCCTTCCCCCCTGACAATGGGTATGGGCGGCAGCGCAGTTTTCATTTGCGTGTAAGGGTGCCATATTACTTTTAAATCCCGTTCGGTCAAACTCATATTTTATGCATTAAAAGTTTTATCACATGTTTATCTGTCGGGAAAAGAAAGTCAGCGGGGTCCAGGTCAGTTAATTTTAGCCATCTGAAGGCCTGTAAAACCTCCCCTTCGCCGTCAAAATCAAAAGCTGTGGTTTTTATTTTTAAATTTAACGGCTTAGTATTTTTAACCCGGTAGTAAACACTGATAACCTGCGAATTGTTAAAGGCCGACTTTACATAAAAATCAGTTGTGTAAAAATGGGCGCCCACTTCAACTTCAACGTTACATTCCTCTTTAAATTCCCGCTTTAAGCCCTCTGTAAGGCCTTCGCCAAACTCAAGGCCGCCGCCGGGGAATTTTGTAAAACGCATGCCATATTCCTGCTCATCGCTAATCAGTATTTCATTGCCGGCGTTAATCAGCAAGCCATAAACACGTACATTAAAGGGGTACATTATTCAAAGTGTTTTCTATTGCGGATAATTTTATCCATTGTCCAGGCTATTTGCCGTGTCTTAGGTTCCGACCTGATGGGGCAATCCGGCATACTGCAATAATTGCAGCAATTTGGCAAACACGGATCGGTATGTATAAATAATTCAGTTTTTGTAACCTCGTCATTAATTAATTTATCAACTAACGATACTTCATCATGCACGCGGTTCAGGTCGAAGTAATTTGGGAGGGTTAAATGGCAATCAATATGCAGGTCGTTGCCATATTTTTGCGCCCGGAAGTTATGTATGTCTATCCATTCATTCCTCCGCTTGTCATTTAATACTTTTATAACATCGTTCACTACGCCAAAATCCGCCTCGTCCATCAGTCCCGAAACCGATTTACGCACCAGTTTGTAGCCGCTGAATAAAATATACAATGCAACTATTATTGATAAAGTACTATCAAGCGCTGTTATTTTTGTGAAATGTATCAGCAGCAATCCAACCACTAAACCAATACTGGTAATCATATCCGTCAACAAGTGCTTGCCATCAGCATCAAGGGTAATTGACGGCAATGATTTGCCTTTCCTTATCATATAATACCCGAATGCGCCGTTAATGATCCCTGTTGCCCCTATTATTACCGCGCCCGTTACCAGGTGTTGTATTTGATTGGGATAAAAAATGCTGTAAACTGACTTGACAATAATAGCAATAGCGGCAATCCCTATTAACGAGCCCTCAATAAAAGCCGAAAAATATTCAACTTTCCCATGCCCGTAAGGATGGTTCTCATCGCGTGGCAACGCTGCGAGGTGGATACTAAAAAAAGCGAAGGAACCGGCCAGCACGTTTACAATGCTTTCAGCCGCATCAGTAAGTACAAAATTGGATCCTGTTAAGAAATAAGCGCCGAATTTTGCCAGCATCAGGATTATACCAATAACAACCGAAATAAGTATGATCCTTTTTTGCTCTTTCAAAATGATAGCTATTTTCTTTCAAATTTATAAATAATTGTTAAGTCAAGCCTTAGTTCCAACAATCTTAAACGCATCGGCATCTTTCAAAAACGGCAAAGCCTTCCTGGTTTTCGCAACCTCATCAGCTATTATTGAAAAAGTGTACAGGTCTTCTTCATCGCGTTTGTAATAAACCACATTGCCA
>DATCES010000556.1:0-2412 GCA_036509935.1 Mucilaginibacter sp. | reverse complement strand
GGAAGGTATTTTACGCAGTAACATGCCATTAACCGATGGCGGCCGCCGGGATTCTATCGTTCTCAGTATTTTGAAAGATGAATGGGGGAACGGGGTGAAAGAGAATCTAAAAAAGAAGCTTTAGCCTCCGTACAAGGCTATTAAGCCTACGTTTACTTTATTCATCCCAAAAAAGTATTTTTACCTCAAATTAACCATCGGAATGTTTTTTGTATTTTCAAAACTGCTCGAATTTTTTATCTATCCACTCACCTGGGTCCTGGCACTTTTAATAGCAGCTTTAATAACAAAAAAGCAAAAATTAAAACACGGGTTTTTAGTTTGTTCAACAGCATTATTGCTTATTTTTTCTGACCCATTTTTATTAAATCAGTTCGCAAAACTTTGGGACATCGCTCCTGTTCCGTTAAAAAGTTCCGGACAATATAGCTGCGCCATTGTTTTGGGTGGGTTTACCATAGAGGGCGCTAACGGTAACGGGATTTTTAGTGGTAATGCCGATAGGTTTATACAAGGTCTTAAATTATTCACAACCAGCAAGGTTTCACATATCCTTATTTCAAGTGGTAACGGAAACTTGCTTCATGATAATTTCAGGGAAGCCGACTGGGTTAAAACCCAATTACAACAATTTAAAATACCTGACAGTGCGATACTGATTGAGTACCGTAGCCGTAATACGATTGAAAATGCCGCCTTTTCAAAATTGGAACTTACCGCCAACCACCTGCAGCCCCCTTATATATTGGTGACATCGGCATTTCACATGCGCCGTTCGATGGGTATTTTCAGGAAAGCTAAATTAGATGTAATACCTTATCCGTGTAATTATCTTGCAGGAAAAGGAAATACAAACCCAGGCGACTTTGTCCCCGATGCCAATGCATTTTTTCAATGGGACATTTATATCAAAGAAGTAGTGGGAACGGCTGTTAATTATTTAAAATAGACCCAGGTTGTGAAGAAAACATCATTTTTAAGTATCGTATTGGTTTTAATGATTTCCCTGCCTTCCCTCCTATCGGCGCAGGAAAAAAAACTACGTGTACTGGTAACCACTGATATTGAGGCCGACTCGGATGATTCTGAATCTTTGGTGCCGTTCCTTACTTACAGCAACCAATGGGATGTGGAAGGGTTGATAGCCACTACCTCTATCCACCAAAAAACCAGGGTAGCGCCTTAGTTTAGTTAAAAGTTGATTAGGTTGGATTAACTTGATTAAGTTATCTTCGTCCCTTAAATATATTTAAACAACTCAATTTTAAATCGGTGAAATCATTCAAGAATCGTGAAATCACAAAAATTATAACATGACCTACTGTCTCGGAATAAAAGTTAAAGAAGGCCTGATAGCTATCGCCGACACCCGCATAACATCAGGAACTGAAATTACTGTGAAAAAGAAAATATCAATAGAACAAAAAGACCATTTTTCGCTTTTTATTATGACCAGCGGGTTACGGTCGGTAAGGGATAAGGCGGTGGTTTATTTTAATGAATTATTGGAAACAAAGGAATATAATAAACTATACAAGGCAGTAAACGCCTTTGGCGAACAGGTGAAAAGGGTTGCTCAGGAAGATAAGGACTCGTTGGAAAAGGCCGGTTTTAAATTCGACCTGAGCACAATAATTGGCGGGCAGCTTAAAGATGATGCCGAGCATAAATTGTTCCTTTTATACCCGGAAGGCAACTGGGTTGAGCTTGGGCAAGGCGCCCCTTATGTAATTATTGGCAATTCGGGCCACGGCAAGGCGATATTGAACCGTATATTGGATGAAAATTCAAGTTTAAAGCTTTCGCTTAAAACCGGGTTCCTTTCTTTCGATTCGACACGCGTAAGCGCCAATAACGTTGATTTTCCTATTGACGTGGCACTGTACCGAAAGGACAGTTTCCATATTATTGAAAAACGTTACGAGAAAAAAGACCTTGAATATATCTCGACCCAGTGGGCCGAAGAATTGAAAACCGCCCTTGAAAATATCTCTGAAGACTGGATGGACGACGCTTTTGATAAGCTGGATTAGTCATTGGGTTGTTTTTTAATTCCGATGGCAAAACAACATTACAACGTTCCAACTTTCCAACATTACAACAACCAAAATGAAATTCAACGTCCTCACAGAAATGGAATATACGGCGCAATCGGCGGGGACTATTATATTAAATATCCATGCATTGCGGACATCCCACCAAACCATTATCAATGAAACATTAACTATCGTGCCCTATATAAAGGTTGAAGAATTTATATCGGCACAAAATGAAAACCGGCTGATAAGGTTTGAAATACCAGGCGCAAGCGCTATTAAAGTTATTTATAAGGCTGCTATTGATAATTTTTGCGAAATAAAAGATTATTCAGAAATTCAGGAGATCCCGGTTGCAAAAATGGATACGGCGGCT
>DATCES010000555.1:0-2591 GCA_036509935.1 Mucilaginibacter sp. | reverse complement strand
AGCAATAAAAAAGCTATCCCGGAAATGATGATCACATAAAGCACTACGATTAGCCCGGAGTAAGGAAAAAGTCTTGAGAGGAAACGAAGAAGCCGGTTGCGGAACCGGTTAAAAGGCGAAAGTTTTACGTTGGCTCCATCCATAGTACTTTCAACCAGTCTTTTCTTTTCATCCCATGTGTCTTTTTCGTCTGTGGCATTAATGCCACTGGCCCTGAATTCTTCTTCGTCGGTCATGGCATAAGCAGGCTCGCCTTTTTTGCCATGATGCCCTTTCATTAGCCAGTTAGCCATGATGGGCACGAAAGTTTGCGCCATAAAATAAGAAACAATCATAGAGAAGGCAATGGCTAATGCCAGCGGAAGAAATAAGGATCCTGGAATACCTTTCATAGTGAAAGCGGGCGCAAACACAGCGAGTATGCAAAATAAAATGAGCAGCTTGGGAAAAGCAATTTCCTTGCAGGCATCCCATATCGCGAGCGATTTTGGTTTGCCCATATCAAGGTGTTGGTGTATGTTTTCAATCGTGACTGTCGATTCATCTACCAATATTCCTATGGCCAATGAAAGCCCGCTCAGCGTCATGATATTAATCGTCTGGTTGAAAAGCCACAGGAATAAAACGCCTGAAATGATGGAGATAGGAATCGTCATAATAACGATCAATGCACCCCTGGTATCCCCCAAAAATAATAATACCATCAAGCCGGTAAGAATAGCTCCTATAGCGCCTTCACTTAATAAACTCTTTGCAGCATTAATAACATATCCTGACTGGTCAAAAACATAGGAAAGTTTCACATCCGGCGGCAACAGTGCCTGGAAGTGGGGAATGGCTTTCTTAAGATTCTGCACTACATCCCATGTAGACGCATCTGCCGATTTTGTTATGGCAAGATAAACTGATCGCTTGCCATTGATGAGTGCATAGCTCGTGGTAATATCGGCACCATCTTCTACAGTAGCCACATCTTTTAAATACACATTTTGAACGCCACCTTTATACAACGGAATATTTTCAAAGTCCTTAATGGCTTTGATTGTGGTGTTTACAGGAGTCAGATAATTTGTGTCGCCGATATGCACATTTCCTGCCGGCGATGTTTGGTTATTCAGTTGTACGGCCCGTACCACCTGGTCGGCTGTAAGATTGTGGGCACGCATCTTTTCAGGATTAACCTTAATAACTACAGTTCGTACATTGCCACCAAAAGGAGCGGGCGTAACAAGGCCGGGAATTGACGTGAAAGAAGAGCGAACGTAAATGTTGGCAAAATCCAGCAATTCATTATTGGTGCGTATAGGGCTGCTTAAAACCAACTGGCCAACCGGTAATGTAGAAGCATCAAAGCGAATAATAAAAGGCGGTTGTGAACCAGGTGGAAAACCAGCCTGGGCTCTGTTACTGAATGCTGACACCTCCGCCGCCGCCTGCGCCATATTAGTGCCCTCGTAAAAAGTTAATTTCATCAGCGTAAGGCCCTGGATGTTCTTGGTTTCAATACTTTTTACACCCGCAACATAGAGCAGCAGGTTCACATAGTTTTTTCCAAAGTAACCTTCCATCTGGTCTGGTGAGTAACCGCCGTAAGGATGGGAAAGGTAAATTACCGGAAGGTGCATATCCGGGAAAATATCAATCTTAATGTTGCGGACCGCGTTAATACCAAAAAAGAACAAACCCGCTACCAGCACCAGTATCGTGATGGGTTTCCGTAACGCAAATCTTATTAAATTCATTATTACAAGTGATAATTAAAAATTAAGAATCAATGTTCAACATTAATCATTATCCCGCTCACCTCCATCAACTAGCGTTTTACATTGTTATTTTACCTGCCCTAAAAACAAATTAAAATCCCCTGTGGCAGCCGCTTTTTGCAATAGGGCTTGCCATACATTTATATGCGCCACACTCACACTGGTTTCTGCCCTGTTCAATAAGTATAATGCCTGTTGCAGGTCAATAATATTGGTTAATCCATTTTTATATAAAACTGACTTTTGCAGGTAGGCATCCGATGCTGCTTTGTATTGAACAGGCGCTTCTTTCCAGGCCTGCAAACTGGTTTCTATTCTTTGATCAGCCAATACCAACTGATCTTTCAACCGGGTATCAACAAGGTCGTATTCATCCTGAAGCGCTTTTGAAATATATTGTTGCGCCAAAACCTGGTGCTTAATTTTTGCAATGCTAACAATGTTCCATGAGATAGATAGTCCTGTAACATAATTGCTTCGCGTTGGATTTACGCCGTCGAAATAACCACCGGAGTAGTCGTGGTTCGCTACAGTATAATCAGTCGCAAAACCGGAGCTCCTTGATTGAAAAATGCCGAAGAGATTCAATCCCGGTAAGATGCTTTTAGCAAGTAAACGGGTATAGCTATCACTGACGTCCACGCGGCTCTTATAAAATTGTACCTGCGGGTTTTGTTCTACTGTAAATGTTGAATTGTATATCCGGGGAAGCGTTGTTAAAAAGGTGGTGTCGGCAATATAGGCCAGGGTAGGTGCATTCATCAGTTGGGCCAGTTCATTGCTGTATTGATGAATATTGTTTTCGGCATCAATAATTACCAGCCGTGC
>DATCES010000554.1:0-3180 GCA_036509935.1 Mucilaginibacter sp. | reverse complement strand
CAGCCAGTAATATATCTAAGGTGTGGCCTTGCTTTACATGGATATATTCATGCAGGATGATCTCCTTCAGTTCTTTTTCGGTATGCAAATTTTTGTTTAAATAAATGGCATTACAAAACGAAAAAGGAATGATATCGGTGTCCACCTGGTATATCGCCGTATTATCTTGACTGATCATTATCGCCTTCTGTTTTAGCCTATAAAACGATAAAACTTGTATCAGCAAGCGGCAAAGCATCAATAAAACCCCTCCCGTAAATATTGCTAACAGCATAGTATAAAAATTAAATGTATTGTTCAGAGCAGCCGCTGCTTGCGTGTATTTACTGAAGCTTGCTATAACCGGGATGTAGGTCATCGCCGGTGCTTTGTCAATATGTGCGCGTCTTATAAATAGTGATGGATCTATAAATGGTATCAAAAACGATAGTGCCGAATAACTGAGCAAATACCATCGGTTCCAGTTGTAAAAAGTAATACGCCTCAACACCAGTGTATAAAATAAATAAGTGATAGCCAGGCAAAGCGAACATTTTAAAAGATAGGTGATAAGTGCAGGCATGGTTTTCTATTTTTTGTTGTTCTTTTCGATCAGGTTAATTATCTCTTTCAAGTCCTCAGCGCTTATCTTTTCCTCTTTGGCAAAAAACTCTACCAAATCTTTATAAGAATTTTTAAAATAATCGCTCACAAACCCTTTCATAAACTTTCGCTTATATTCCTCAGCCTTTATTATTGGCGAGTAACGATAGGAGTTGGCCAGCTTTTCACTTTTCAAGTAGCCTTTTTTCTCAAGGTTTTTTACGGTTGATGCCAGGGTGGTATAAGGCGGTTTAGGCGCGGGCATCTCTTCTAAAAAATCTTTTATAAAACCTTGTTTTAACTGCCATATCACTTGCATTGCTTCCTCTTCCTGTATCGTTAATTTTTCCATGTCTACGTCTAAATACTAAACAATCGTAAATCTACGAATATTTCGTATTAAAGCAATATTTTATTTATTTATTTTAATACAAAGGGCTTTTAAAGGGCAAATAATATAGTTCAACATAATGCAACTAATTTTCTATTACAAGCATTCTAAAATGATCTATTTTTTGAAAGGCCAGCTATACCTGCGAGATTCTTTTAAAAAAAGAATAAAATATCTTATAGTTTTTATGCGACAAAATTTCATCCTTCTTCAGTCGATTTGAGAATCATCCGGTTCCCAAAATATTTGTTTTTTCGTTACTACATTTTTAAACCATTTTGGTATTTAGTTTACCGACCCACAGCAATAGACGAAAAGCAGAGGTTAATACCGAAAGAATGAGCTATCCTCAAGCGCGAGGTGCCGCGCAGGCCAAAAGCGCGGTGTACCCGTGCCCCGCTGCCAGGTGTTCAACTATGCCAGCCATTGCAACATCGACACGAACAAAATTATCTCAATTATATTTGTCCAAAGGACTCCTACGGGGGTGCCCATAGCAGTATTAAATACATGGCTAAACCATATACAGGCACATTTTGCCCGCATTTTTACTTGTTTTTTCATCAAAAATCTGCGCGCCGTCTTAATTTTTCATTTTCATCATTTTTTTCCATTGTAAATATAATTGATTAACGGTTTGAGCAAGCGACACTTGCTTTTAAAGTAGGGTTTATTTTATTGAAAGCAGATCGTCCATCATGTCGAGCAAAGATATAGCAGTAATGTTTTTGCCAACAGGAAATTTTTCATTTCCCGGATAGACAAGATATCGGTGAGTTGCACCAATATCTTCACAACCAAGGTAAAAGCCTTTGGATACAGATGGTGCCAGTGAACGCTTAATTTCTATTGCGTACATAGTTTTTTCATTTTTCTCGATTACAAGGTCGATCTCCGCTCCGGCAGATGTACGGTAAAACCAAGGTGTTACACCAATAGGCAGACATGAGATAAGATTTTCAATAACGTAAGCTTCCCAACTTGCACCAATAACAGGATGGCCCAGCAAGTCATCCATTGATTTTAGGTTTAATAGGGCATGTACAAGACCGCTGTCCCGTATATAAATTTTGGGCGATTTAACCAGGCGCTTTCCTATATTACCGAACCAGGGTCTTAATGACCTGATGAGCAACAGATCTTCCAAAAGTTCAATGTACCGTTTGGCTGTCGGCGCAGCCACATCAAGGTTAGCACCTAATTGTGCAATGTTTAATTGACAACTTTGATTGTGAGCCAACATCGTCCATAAGCGGCGCAGGGTAACTGCTGGTATCCTTACGCCGAATTGAGGCACGTCACGTTCAAGATAGGTACTAATAAAATTCAATCGCCACCGTAAGCTGGCTTCATCTGTTTTCGATAAATAACTACCCGGAAAACCTCCTCTTAACCAAAGCTTATCTTGTTCACCATTATCATGTGATTTAATTTCAGAAGCGTTAAATGCTGACAACTCCTTATAAGCAATGCGGCCAGCGAGCGTTTCAGAAGATTGCTGCAATAAATCAAGCGAGGCCGACCCCAATATTAAAAACTGTCCGGTTTTAAGGCCCTGGCGCCTGCGCCGATCAATCACGCCACGCAATATATCGAACAATGTGGGAACGCGTTGAATCTCGTCCAGAATAATCAGTTTTCCTTGGTGAAGTTCAAAATAAGATTCCGGTTCAATTAGTTTTGCTTGATCGGAAGGGCTTTCTAAATCAAGGTAAATCGGCTCTGGACTAAAGGTTGCCGCAATTTCTTCTGCCAGAGTCGTCTTTCCGACTTGGCGTGGGCCTAACAGACCAACAGCAGGAAATTCCTGCATTAATGTCATAATTTCAGATTGAGCCTCTCTATGTATCATACTTGCAATTATAACACTTTATGTTTGATTTGCAAGGACTATTTTAATATTTCAACCATTTAAATACTAAAAAAAATTAAACAAAAGCTTTCAAGGTTTCAAAATGTCGGACACTATCAAGTATTTTTACATAATCCATCGTTTGGGACAATTTTGAGTGACCTAAATTTCTTTGAAGGACCTCCGGTCGCCTACCATTCTTTAAACTAAGGATGGCATAAGTGTGCCTGGCCGAATGACAAGAAAGGATTTCGTATTTTTTCTTAATCTCTGTTTTTACTTCGCTGCCAGGTGTTGAACTATGCCGCTCATTGCACCATCGACACGACCAAAATTATCTCAATTATATTTGTCC
>DATCES010000553.1:0-4635 GCA_036509935.1 Mucilaginibacter sp. | reverse complement strand
TGCCTGTTATATCAATACCTGGTTCGGGCCAGTATCTAAGGGGTGGATATTTATTGTTCAAAATACCATCATAAGAGAAACGCCTGTAACCCTGCGTTTGCAATAAAATGTCAAGATCCTGCCGGGTTTTTTCGGTTGGATGATTGAAATAATAGTTAGGTTTTTCTATATACCCGGTAATATCCGAGGTTAAGAGCAAGTTTGTCAGGATTGTTGTTTCCGCATCTTCGTCATCAGGGACTTTTGATTCATCAATTACCGATATGGAGAAATTCCCCGTGGCCGGTTGGTTGTTGTTTTTGGCTGAAATATTTAATTTGACTTCCTGCCTGGTACCATAATCGGGATGGTCGCTGTTGATTGACAGGTTTAGCTGATCATTATGCTGAATAAAGGCAATCCGTTCACTTATGGGTTCGCCATCGAATGTAAAAATTGTTACTTGTACTGTACCTGTCGGGAATTTATTTTTAGGGATCGATGCGCTATATATCCTGTTTTGTAATATAGTTTTAGCTGCATAACATATAACACCGCTTGATTTGGCCAAAATAAAAAAAGTTTTGCCCTTATAAGCTTCCAGGAATGAACTATCTGCCTGTAATTTGATGCCTAAAACATCGGGGTCATTGTTGTTAAGGCTTAAATCAATACCGCCGGTTAATACCTTTGGAAAATCCGGGGTGGCTGTTGTGCCATCGGCAAATGTTACATTCGCGGTATAAGTTTTACCTTCCTGGGGTGTTAATACAAAAACGCCCATCCCCAGGTGCGATGATGAAAATTCGGTAACCACATTTTTATTATTATCGGTAACCGTGCCTTTTAAATCAATGCCGAGGCCGTCTGGATTTATTGCTTTAAAGGCTATTTTTGTGCGTACGCCAATTATCAATTGGCCGCCCTCCGGAAAAAATTGTATGTCATTTGGATGGGCAACAGATTTTAACGGAAATGCACTGATTAATTGTTTCCTGAAACCATTGTCAATTTCGGTAACCAATGTTGCGGAATCCAGGCTGTAATTTTTAGTGTTTATAAAACTGATATCAATAAATCCATCCTTGTCTGTTACGCCCTTGCCTTTTAGTATCGTTTCGTCTTCCCTTTGTACCGTCCAGTTAACTTTTTTGCCGCCTAAAGGCACCCCTTGGTCGTTTTTATAATAAATGCCCGCAATTATTTTCGGCAGCTTATTTACAATTGCGCCTTTTAAAGATATCTGGGTTGATACTACATTATTTACAGCATCGCCAATGGTTATATTTTTATTAAAAAAATAATCGGGGCCGGCATTACTCATATAATTTGTATAGGCTACCACCCGGTAATTCCCCTTTTTAAAGGAGTACGGGGAAACAGCGAAATCGCCCCAGGCCCCGCTGTTTTTCACCTGCAATTTTACGGATTGTACCAACGAATCGCGCGGGCTCAAAATATCAACATAAATAATTTTACTTACTGGCGAAGGCTGGTGAAGATTAAAAGTTAAATAGGCTTTGAACCATATTGTATCACCCACGGCATAATACGGCTTATCAAAGTGCAGGTAAACTTTTTCAATCGGGATGTCCCGATAAATTTTGGCTGTTTTCGACATGATCTGATTTAGTACAGCATCAACATTTTGTGCAGCGGCGGGCAAATAAAAAATTATAGCGAATAATGAAAAAGTGAAAAATATCTTTAAAAATTTCATGAAAATAAATTTATCTGGCTATACCGGGCTAATATAACCCATTGCTATTTAAAAACGATAAAATGCAGGGTATTTTAACATTTTTTTTAACAGTTTACAACAATATATTTACTTTACCACTAATTGTGCTGTATTCCGGCTTAACTGCTCAAGCAGTATTGTTTTGCCGGCAGTTAAGTCATTTAAACAGGCCGGTGTGTAATGCCTGACAGTTATCAGGGCAAGGTTATCGTTATACCTTACCTTAAAATTCGGGTTTAACGCCTGTAGAAGTTTTTTAAAGCGCTCTTCGTAAAAGTCAAAGCAAACGGTAAAACTTAGGGCCGATGTTTGCATCATATTAACTTTTACCTGGTTTTGCGCAAACAAACCGAAAATTTCGCTCAAATGATTTTCGGAAATAAAAGAATAATCTTTTGCGGATATTGATAATAAAACCTGGTTTTGTTTCAGGATGATAACAGGTTTTAAAAATTGATTAATTACACCGTCTTTAATAACTGTCCCGGCGGCATCAGGGTCAGTAAATGGTTTAACAAACAGCGGTATATTGGTATTTTGAAGCGGCTTAATTGTTTTAGGGTGGATAACCCCGGCACCGTAATAGGTCATTTCAATAGCCTCGGCGGATGATAGCTCGTCAAACTTAATGGTATCCTTAAAAAATTTCGGATCGGCATTTAATATGCCGGGTACATCTTTCCAGGTAGTTACTGATTCTGCGCCTAAACAAGCTGCAAAAATAGAGGCGGTATAATCAGATCCTTCACGGCCTAAAGTAGTCGTGAAATTTTCTGAAGTCCCCCCTATAAAGCCCTGGGTTACCACCAGACCTTTTTGCAAAAGCGCCGGAATATCACGGCTGATGGCTGCGCCCGTTTTATCCCATTGTACATTGCCTTCGCGGTAAGTATTATCTGTGCGGATATATCCCCGTGCATCAAGCCAGCTACTTTTTATACCCGCTTTATTTAAATAGGCATTTACTATGCGCGTTGATACCAGTTCGCCGATCGAAACAATTTGGTCGTACATAAAATCATAATCATCGTGTGGATCATCCTCGATGATCCAATCTATCTCCACAAAAGTATTGGCTACTTCGTCAAATATGGGGTCCGAAGGCTCAAAAAGCTGTTCTAATATAGTAAAGTGATATTTTTTTATATCTTCAAAAATAACTTGAACATTATCGGCCCCATCAATATAAGCCTTGGTAAGCTTTTCGAGGGCGTTGGTGGTTTTGCCCATTGCCGAAACCACAACAAGCAATTGTTCCGCACAAAACTTTTTAACCAAATTAGCCAGGTTAACCAGGCCGTTCGCATCTTTTACCGAGGCCCCTCCGAATTTAAAAACAAGCATTATTAATTTATAAGGTAATTTAATTTCACAATTCAATTTTTAAAAGCTGCTCTTTTGATAAAGATGCGTTAAGCCATCCGGCCTCAACCATTGCTTCGTACTTTTTATAGAAATTGATGGCAGGCCCGTTCCAATCCAGCACTTGCCATACCATGCCGCTAAAACCTAAGTCCCTTGCCTCAACGATGAGCCGGTCGAATAGTAATTTACCTATCCCTTTTCCTCGCGCAGCTTCCGTAACGATTAGGTCTTCGAGATACATGCGGCAGCCTTTCCAGGTGGAGTAACGGATGTAATACAAAGCAAAGCCAACAATCAATCCACCTGTTTCAGCCACAAAAGCCTTCCAGACAGGTTTTTCGCCGAATCCGGCGTCTTCAAACTCCTGCAAGGTAACGGTAACTTCCTGCGGCGCCTGTTCAAAAAGCGCCAGTTCATTTACCAGTTCCAGCAAACGGGGGCAATCTTCTTTTTTGGCTGCTCGTATATTTGTCATTGTGTCATTAGTCATTGGGTCATTTTTGTCTGAACCAGGATTTTTCACTTATTATTTGTTTTTTAAAGGTGTTCAAGAGAGCAGTTAAGCAGATTTAATAGATTTCAGGGATTTTTTCTAATCTGAAAAATCCCTGAAATCTGCTTAATCCCGGTTCAGACAAGAAATCAAAAAATCAGTTATTTTTCCAGTGCTTTATAACCCGCTGCCCAAAAATGGTGCTGCCAAGCCGTACCATCGTACTGCCCTGTTCAATGGCTACTTTATAATCTGATGACATGCCCATTGACAGTATATTAAATTCCTCATTTTTCCTAAAAAAGCTTCGCTTTATGCCGTCAAAAAAGGTTTTCAGTTCATAGTACTCATCTTTTATTTGCTTTTCATTGTTAGTGTTGGTCGCTATGCCCATCAATCCCCTGATGCGGACGTGTTTTAGCGCCGCCAGGCCGTCAAACCGAAGCAATTCTATAGCTTCATCAAACCCAAGCCCGAATTTTGTTTCTTCATCTGCAATATATATCTGCAGCAGGCAATCAATAACCCTGTTATTTTTTTCGGCATATTTATTTATTTCATGCAAAAGTTTTAAACTATCAACAGATTGTACCATGCTGATAAACGGGGCGATGTATTTTACTTTATTGCTTTGCAGATGGCCTATAAGGTGCCATTGTATATCTTTTGGCAAATGTTCCTGCTTTTCAACCAGTTCCTGAACCATGTTTTCGCCAAATAAACGCTGCCCGGCATTGTATGCCTCCTGTATATCTTCAACCGGTTTTGTTTTCGATACCGCTATCAATGTTACATTTATTGGCGCTGTTTCTTTTTTTAAGCTTCTGATATTATCTGCAATGCTCATTTATCCGTAAATTTGCTTAATTTATAAGTCGCTAAATTACAGAATGCATAAATATATCACCCTGTTTTTTTCAGTAACGTTTTTTTTATCCGCCTGCAAGGGGGGTAAAGCATCCGAAGAGGTTATTAATCATAACCAAATGATCAGTTTGCTAACGGAAGTGCATATTGTTGATGGCGGTATATACAGCCTGCCGCAAAGCCCTGATAG
>DATCES010000552.1:0-4581 GCA_036509935.1 Mucilaginibacter sp. | reverse complement strand
TTAAAATTCGAAGGCTGCTATCACGGCCACAGTGATTCATTGCTGGTAAAGGCAGGTTCGGGTCTGGTTACCTTTGGCGAAACTTCATCGGCAGGTGTACCAAAATCATTTGCAGATGAAACCATAGTTGTGGCGTTAAACGACAAAAAAGCTATTGAAGCAGCCTTCGAAGAGTTTAAAGATCAAATTGCCGCAATTATTATTGAACCAATTCCGGCAAATAACGGTTTGCTGCTACAGGAAAAAGAGTACCTGCAATTTTTACGGGAAATATGCACCAAAAACGGGGCGCTGCTGATATTTGACGAAGTAATATCTGGTTTCAGGATAGGTTTTGGGGGAGCGGCCGCATACTACGGCATTAAACCGGATATACTTACTTATGGTAAAATTATTGGCGGCGGCTTGCCGGTTGGCGCTTACGGCGCATCAGCAGAAATTATGGGCATTGTGTCGCCTGACGGCGGTGTTTACCAGGGCGGGACATTATCAGGCAACCCGGTGGCGATGGCTGCCGGCATTGCGCAGTTAACGGAACTGTTGCGATCGGGTTTTTACCGCGACCTGGATAAAAAAACCGAAGAATTTGTTACAGCCATACAAAGGTTTGCAACAGCGCGTAATTATAAATTCAAGGTGTTCAGCATTGGTTCAATTTTCTGGTTTGCGTTTACCGATAAGGAAAGCATCCGCAGGGCCGATGAAATTGATGCTGCCAGTATGGAAATGTTCAAAAAATTACACCGTGAATTGCTGAACCGCGGCGTTTACCTGGGGCCATCAGGCTACGAGGTGGGGTTTATATCATCCGCCCATACAAAAATTGACCTTGAAAAAGCAAAACGTGCTATATTTGATAGCCTGGAAGTGGTGTTTAATTGGAAGTAGGCAGTTTGCAGTGGGCAGTTTGCTGTTTGCAGCAAAAGCGGACTGGGCGCAATGGCTTCTTTAATTAATGAAATTACCGCAAACTGAATACTGAGGACTGCAAACTGAAATTTACTGCAAACTGGTATGAGAAGATCATTTATAATATTTTACGCGCTCATCATTTATGCTTTATCCGAATTAATTTGGTGGGGCTATTTGCTGGTTAAGCTAATGCCCAGCAGTTTGGGTATGATAATGGGCGAAGGATCTATATTCATCATTGTATTTTTTGTTGGTGCATATTGGCTGCACAGGTCCTTCAATAGGGAGCGTAAATTACAGGAGCAAAAAAAGAATTTTCTGCTGTCGGTAACCCACGAGCTGAAATCGCCCCTGGCATCCATCAAAATACTTTTACAAACCATACAGAAGCGGGACCTCAACAAACAGCAAATGCTTGATTTCATCGGCAAATCATTAATGGATATTGAGCGGCTGGATGATATGGTTGAAAATATGCTGCTTGCCTCAAAAATCGACAACCGATCATACACATTTCCCAAAGCGAAATTTAACTTATCTGTTTTAGTCGACAGTATTGTAAACCGTTTGCAGATCACTAAATGCGAAGGGACGCAGCAGATTATTGATGCTGAGATAACGCCTAAAATAGAGATCACGGGGGATAAATTCGCTTTAACATCTGTTGTTACCAACCTGATTGAAAATGCAATGAAATATTCGGGGCAGTGTGAAACGGTAGGGGTAAAATTATTTTCAAAAGAAGATAAAGTTTTTTTGCAAGTGGCAGATCATGGTATCGGGATAGCCGATGATGAAAAAAGCCGTATTTTCGATAAGTTTTACAGAGTAGGCAGCGAGAATACCCGGAACACAAAAGGTACCGGTTTAGGTCTGTATATTGTAAAAGAAGTGCTGGACAAGCACCAGGCCAGCATAAAGGTGAAGGATAACCGCCCTACAGGTAGTATATTTGAAGTAATATTTGATTAACACGAATTTCACGAATGAAAACGAATTTTCACAAATCTGCTTCCATCGTTTGGATCATCGAAATCCGCCCTATATCAAATTCGTGTAATTCGAAATAATTCGTGAACATTAGTATAATATATCATGCCAAACAAAAAAAGAATTTTATTAGCCGAAGATGAAGAACATCTTTTGGAAGCCATAAAGCTTAACCTCGAACTTGAAGGTTACAAAGTGTCAACCGCCACTAATGGTAAAAAGGCATTGCAGCGATTTAAAGAGGAGCGTTTTAACCTGGTAATACTGGATGTTATGATGCCCGAAATTGATGGATTTGTTGTTGCTGAAACTATCCGGCTTGAAAATTCGGAAGTGCCGATTATGTTTTTAACGGCCAAAAACACCAATGAAGATAAAATTTCGGGGTTAAAGAAAGGCGCCGATGATTACCTAACCAAACCTTTTAACCTTGAGGAGTTAATTTTAAGGGTAAATAACCTTGTGAAACGCAGTTTGAAAGGGGATGAACTTAAAGAGTTCAACAGCTATAAAATTGGTGATAAAACAATTCATTTTAACTCATTCGAACTGGTAAATGGCGATGGCTCGGTCACCCCTTTAACCAAAAAGGAAACCATGCTTTTAAAGTTGCTTATTGAACGCCGCAACGATGCAGTATCGCGCGAACAAATATTGGAAACAGTATGGAATTATGATGTTTACCCTTCAACCCGTACCATTGATAATTTCATCCTCACCTTCCGTAAGTATTTTGAACCGGATCCTAAAAACCCGGTTTATTTTCATTCTATCCGTGGCGTAGGCTATAAGTTTACTGATAACCAGCATTAATGTTTACTAACAGTACCCGTTTATTTATTGGCATAATTTTTTTGCTGTCGCTGACATTATTAGTCAATCTGCGTCTTTATGAGTTTGCTGCGCTCGCGCTGATGTTTATTGTTTTGCTTGCCTGGGATTATATCAGGCAGGGGACGCTGGTTGTGGCTGCAAAGCACTTTCACCATAAAGAATATGATAAAGCCGAACGTTTTTTAAAAGAGATACTTAAGCCCGGATGGCTAAGTAAAAACCGCCGGGGGTATTATGAATTCCTGATGGGGGGGATCAGCCTGCAGAAACAGGATTTTGAAGGTGCCGAAAAACATTATGAAATAGCCGCGCAATACCCTTTACGTTCGGTTAATGACCATGTGGCTGCATTGGTACATGTGGCCAATATCAGCATCAGGCAAAGCAATTACGACAAGGCCGCGGCCTACTTACAACTTACTGAAAAATTTCAGGAAAAAATAAACGCCAAAATGAAGGCTGTAATTAGCCGCCTACACGAGGAATTAAAAAAGCACAAACCGTAGGGGCGACCCTTGTGGTCGCCCCTAAAAATTGGTTTTTTTATAAGGGCGGCCACAAGGGCCGCCACAACGATTGTCCCAACATACGATTATATGAGAAATTCGTTATTAATAAAAGCCGCATTTTCGGAGAAAACAGAACGCCCGCCGGTATGGATGATGCGCCAGGCCGGGCGTTTTATGAAAGAATACTGGGATATAAAGAATAAATACACCTTCCTGGAAATGTGCAAAACCCCGGAGCTGGCGGCCGATGTCACCATGCTTCCCGTGGATCTTTTAGGGATAGACGCTGCTATTTTATTTTCGGATATACTGGTAACCGCCGAGGCCATGGGGGGCGATTTGAGCTTTACCCAGGGAACAGGTCCAAAATTTTCCAATCCCGTCCGCACACAGGCTGATGTTGACAAACTGGACACCGGGGTTGTTCATAAACTACAATATGTGGCCGATGCCATTAAAGTTATACAGCAAAGGCTTAACGGCAGTGTCCCGCTCATTGGGTTTGCAGGCGCACCTTTTACGGTGATGAGTTACCTGGTTGAGGGCGGATCGTCAAAAGACTTTAAACTCACCAAGCTAATGCTCCATAACCAGCCGGAACTTGCCCACCGCCTTTTATCAAAAATAGCAACGGTAACGGCTGATTATTTGAACCTGCAAATTGCCGCCGGCGTAAGCGCCGTTCAAATATTTGATAGCTGGGCCCAAGCGCTGGCATGGGACGATTATAAAGAATTTTCGCACCGGTATATTGCAGAGATCATCAGCAAACTGAACAGGAAAGACATCCCGGTAATATCATTTTGTAAAGGAAGTTCAGTATTTGCGCCGTTAATGGCAGAGGCGAAACCTGATGTAATTTCTATTGACTGGAATGTTGACCTGCTGGATATTAAAAAGCGTTTACCCGCAGGTATAGCAGTACAGGGAAATCTTGATCCGCATATTTTGTATGCTGATAAAAAGGTAATAAAAGACCGGATTTACCGCTTATTTGACAGGATGAAAGGCGAAAACGGATTTATATTTAATTTAGGACATGGCATTATGCCGGATATTCCGTTTGAAAATGTGAAGTACGCGGTAGATATAATAAAGAGCTACAGCCCCCCGACCCCCTAAAGGGGGAGCTTTTGTGGTGGGGTTATTAAATTAAATATTAAAATTCCCACTTTAGGGGGTTAGGGGGCTTATGTATAATTATATTCTTTCCATACACATCATATTTGTAGTCTGCTGGTTTGCAGGGCTGTTTTACATGGTGCGTCTTTTTATCTATCATACCGAGGCACAGGAAAAGCCGGAACCCGACCATAAGGTTTTATCGGACCAATTT
>DATCES010000551.1:0-7602 GCA_036509935.1 Mucilaginibacter sp. | reverse complement strand
GAAATATCAGACGAGCAGTTCATCGTTTCGGCCTGGTTTACCCAGGTACCGTCAGCATTAACAAACCGGGTGGCGTAATGGCAGTTCATTTGCCTGCCGCCGGAGGCGGGGTCTTTTTCAATATCAGGATAAGCATATAACTGGGCAAAAAATTCGAGCAGGTTGCTCATCCCGGTGGCGAACATGAATGTCTGGTCGCGATAATACCCGGCACGCCAGTCCCCCTTGCGAAATGCTTTAGCCATAGCCAGTTGGGCAACTTCTTTGCCATCGCCGAATATCCCAAACTTAGCCTTTCCCGTAAGCACTTCCCTGCGCCCTATCAAACTTGCCTGGCGGCTTTCATAGGCTAAACGGTAATCAACGGCCACTACTTTTTTAAAATCATCAAAACTGAGCTCTGCAGCATTAAAAGTACCTGTTGGGTGTATTGCAGTTTCGGGCATATAAAATTTTGTTTAGATGGTAAAATTATAAAATTCTATTTTGTAATTGGCAACAAAATATTTAAAACATTAGTTTTAGCAATAGTTTTTTAATTGCATTAATCCTTTTTATATTTGTAATAATTAAAAACAAATTATGAAAAAAATACTATTGATCTGTGCAGTAATTGCGGGCTTCGCCTTTACTGTTTCAACTGCAAGGGCACAAGATAATGAAAAAGCCGAATTTAAATTCAATGAAGAAAAACACGACTTTGGCAAAATCCCGCAGGGCACGCCTGTCACCACGGTTTTTGAATTTACCAACATTGGAAAAGAGCCGCTTATTTTAACTGATGTAAGGCCTACATGTGGCTGTACCATAGCTGATTATACCAAAACACCGGTAAAAAACGGCGATAAAGGCCTAATTAAAATTACCTATAATGCCGCCTTTGCCGCGCCGTTTACCAAAACAATTGTGGTTACATCAAACGCTAAAACACCTACCAAGAATTTAATTATTGTTGGCGAAGTAGTAGCAAAAGCCGCAACGGCCAGTAGTTAGTAAGCCTAGCCCAACCCTCACCTTCATTGAAGTCCTTCGTACAAGGGAGAGGGCTTTGAAAATATTTTAAAAGACACGGCTTTTCGTGTCTTTTTGCATTTATATTGGACTTTCGACCCCTTCAAGCGCCCTCTCCATAGGAGTCCTTTCGGACTAAGTCTCCCCCCACTGGTTAGCGGGGAGGCTTCAGCTGCAACCACTCAAGTTGCGGCTTCTTTCGGACTTTACTGACTTTTCCGACTTTCGGACTCTTAAAAAAATACTAAATTTGCCCCATGCCAAAAATTTCGCACAAAGGGCAGCGTATGCCTGAATCCCCGATCCGTAAATTAACGCCTTATGCTGATAAGGCTAAGCTTGATGGTAAAAAAGTATTTCATTTGAATATCGGCCAGCCTGACATTGAAACCCCGGCGGGGATGCTTGAGGCGATTAAAAACATTGATTTTAAAGTTTGGGCCTATACCCCGTCAGAAGGGACATTATCGTACCGTAAAAAACTAACCGGATATTATAACAAAGCAGGGTACAATATTGTACCGGAAAATATAATTGTTACAATCGGCGGGTCAGAAGCGCTTATAATATCCATGATGGCCTGCCTTGACCCGGGCGATGAAGTAATTGTCCCGGAGCCATTTTATGCAAATTATAATGGTTTTGCCTGCCAGGGGGGTATTGTGGTTAAACCAATACTTTCGTATATCGAAAACGATTTTGCCCTGCCGCCAATCGCTGAATTTGAGAAACTGATCTCCTCAAAAACGAAAGCGATAATGATTTGCAGCCCAAATAACCCTACCGGGTATTTATATTCAAGAGAGGAACTTGAAGCCTTGAAATTACTGGCGTTAAAGCATGACCTGTACTTATTTTCGGACGAAGCCTACCGGGAATTTTGTTATGACGGCCACACTTTTATTTCGCCAATGCACCTTGAGGGCCTGGATGAAAATGTAATTGTGATTGATACCGTAAGTAAACGCTACAGCGCCTGCGGCGCGCGGTTGGGTTGTTTAATTACCAAAAACAAAGCGGTATTGGCAACCGCTTTAAAATTCGCCCAGGCCAGGCTAAGTGCGGGCATGGTTGAGCAAATTGCTGCCGAAGCCGCTGTTGATACCCCCGACGCGTACTTTGAAGCGGTAAATAAAGAATATACCAACCGCCGCAATACCATAGTAAATGCCCTTAACAAAATGGACGGCGTTTATTGCCCCAACCCTGGCGGTGCGTTTTATGTAGTGGCGCGACTGCCGATAGACAATGCCGACAAGTTTTGCCAGTGGATACTGGAAACCTTTAGTTATAATAACCAAACAGTAATGATGGCCCCGGCAACCGGCTTTTACAGCAGCCCTGGGGCCGGCCTTAACGAAGTACGACTGGCATACGTTTTGAATATTGATGATTTAAAAAATGCTATGGCCTGTCTGGAGGAAGCGTTGAAGGTGTACCCGGGGAGGACAGTAATGTCACTAACTTAAAGGATTTAATATCAAATAATGAATTTCGAATAATGAATGATGAAGTAAAACTTCGATATTCGACATTCGAAATTCATTATTCGACATTATTTTTACCTCGTGTTTTTATATTAAGTTAGTGCCATTAGGGAGGACAGGGGCAGTGGTGAGTGGCAGTAGCAGTGTTTTATAAGTGGCAGTATGGAGTAGCAGTAGCAGTTTTTATATGGCATAAAATTCAATAAAACTGCAAAGCAACTAAAACCTGCTACTAAAAACCTTATATTTGTATCCTTATCAAAAACTGCAAACCGGCAACTAATAACTGCCAACTCAAAATACGGGGCCGACCGGAATTGACAGGATGGAGATAAGTAGGTAAGCATGCAGCGCGTTGGGTGAATTAGCGCTTTAATCTGAACGCTCAAACTTACAAATGGCGAAAATACTTACGCCTTAGCTGCTTAATTTAGAATTTAGCAAGCTTTTGTCCCGCCGGTTTTCTGTTTTGTTGGATCGGCAACCGGGGCATCGAAAAACGAAAATAGCCTGCTTAATGGTGTGCATAGCAGGCGAAACAAAGCACCTAAGGAAGACGGTACAGGTGTGCAACTGACCTTCCCCTTCCCTACAATTAAACAGCGCTAAGCATGTAGAAAGCTTACCTTATACCATGTTTGGACGAGGGTTCGAATCCCTCCGGCTCCACGAGTTATGTTTTAAAGAACATCAAAAACGCTGTAAATGAATGATTTACAGCGTTTTTTGTTTATAGTCCTATCCAAATAAAACCAAATAATCGCATTCTTCTGGTGACCTATTGGTGACCTGTAGGGATTAAAAGCCCAATAGGTCACCAGAAAGCTTATAAGTTACTGTTATTGAGCCTGTTCAGCCATTGAACATCTTGATAGCAGCCATAAAAGGAACTAATTTTATAACTTTTAAAGCTTTAAGCGATGAACAAAACTTTTGGACTACTCTTCTATGTGAAGCGATCAAAAATGATTGGAAATGGTACAGTTCCGGTTTATTTACGGATTACTGTTGATGGGGAACGCATTGAGATCTCCTCTAAACGGTATGTCAATCCCGACAAATGGAATGCAAACGGACAGAAATTAAATGGTACGGGCGAGGAAGTGCGTTCATTGAATAATTATCTAAAAACCCTCGAACACCAGGTTTATGAAATTCATCGACACCTGATAGAAAAGAAACTGCCCTTAACCGCAGTTAACCTGAAAAATGTTTTACTAAAAAAAGACGAGGTAGAAACCAGTAAAATGCTGATACCAATCTTTAAAGAGCATAACAGGCAGGTTGCCGCGCTTATTGGAACAGAATATGCCAAAGGCACCGCCGACCGTTACGAAACCAGTTTAAAGCATACCCAGGCGTTTCTTAAATGGAAATACAAGGTAGATGATATAAATATCGAAGGCATTAACCATGAATTTATCATGTCCTACGATTTTTATTTACGTTCGGAGCGCAAGTGTGCCAATAACTCTACCGTAAAATATATGAAGAACTTTAAAAAAATTGTCCTGATGTGTATTGACAACGGATGGCTCGACAAAGATCCGTTTATCAAGTATAAGCCCAAAGTGAAGATAGTGGCAAGGGATTACCTAACTAAAGAAGAATTGGAAACAATGGCTGTTAAAACCTATAGCAGCTTGCGGATTGAGCAGGTGAAAGATATATTTATTTTTTGTTGCTATACAGGGCTGGCCTATATAGATGTTAAGCAACTTAAACGCTCGGAAATTATTAAAGGCATAGACGGGCAGCAATGGATTTTCACCACAAGACAAAAAACTGATACAGCATCCCGGATACCGCTTTTAACGCAAGCCTTGCAAATTATTCAGAAATACGAACAGCACCCGGAATGTGCAGACCAGGATAAAGTACTGCCTGTATTATCTAACCAAAAAATGAACAGCTATTTAAAAGAGATAGCGGATGTTTGCGGAATTAATAAAGAACTGACCTTTCATATTGCGCGGCATACTTTTGCAACGTCAGTTACCTTGGCCAATGGTGTATCTATTGAAAGTGTAAGTAAAATGCTCGGCCATAAAAACATCAGGACAACGCAGCATTACGCCAAAATACTGGATTCAAAAGTGAGTGAGGATATGCAATTATTGAAACTCAAATTGGCTAATTGATTAGATTAGTACCGTTCTCTTTTTTAAAATTCGTAAATGCCTGCTGTACTTTTTTAAACAACAGCCCCTTATCACTCACTCGGCCAATGTGAAAAAGATTTCGTTCGCTGACCTTGATCCATTGGCCGGTACGATCCGTTTCAAAGACAGAAACATCGTTTTGCGGGTAAACCAAAATGATGTATTCATCTTGTATAACATTTTGTATTTTATTTACGGGAGCCGCCATTCTGACCTTATAAGTATCGCTATCGGTTTTGTAGATCACAGTAACGGATAGCATGCCCGACTGACTAATATAAAATGAGGTATCTATGCTCATTTTACCATTGTAGGCCCAGTGAATTTGATCAGACTTGTTTAAAACCTCGTTTAATGAAAGCATAAGCTCCTTTTCAGCCTTATGCCTTGTTTGCGCAGCCGGTAAAAATGGAAAAGCGATAAGGTAAAAAAATAAATACTTTTTCATTTGTTTATAATTTTAATTTATCATTTCTGTCTTCGGTTGTACCGGTAACTGCCAATAGCCCAAACCCAGTATCACCAAAATGTTTCCACCCCATTTTCAAAGAGCTTTTATGGGTCGCAGTGTTGCTATAATTCATCACACCTACAAAATAATCGTATTTGTCTTTCATAATTTCTCTTAACAGGTTTAAAGTTTTGGTATTTAATCCATTTCCCAGGTAATTTACATCTGTTGATGATAAGAGGCTAAAAGCAAATTTCCCCGGCGGCAATACCTTTTTGCTAATCAGATTATTTATTATGTCCTTCCGTTCTTGCAAATTACCCGTATCAAAAAACGGATTTATAAAATAAAAGCTGACACATTTGTTCTTTTCCACAGCAACAGTTGCGTAGCCGCCTTCAATTATTTTTTGAATTTGAGGCAGAGTGAAGTTGTTCTTTAAAACGAAATATCGCTTGTTTTCATCACCATCAATAAAGCTTCCGTTCCAATACTCATAAATTTTATATAAGTTTTCGGCATCAGATGGTTTGGCTATTCTTATTTCGATGTCTTCTGCCATTATCTTAGATTTAGGGTTATTAAACTTGCCGCGTATGTAAACCCAGCACCAACAGAAGCTAATAGTAATCTTTCATTGCCCTTTAATTTCCCTTTGTCTAATGCTTCGGATATTGCTATGGGGATAGTCCCGGCACTTGTGTTACCGAGATGCTCAATATTTATTAGAAACTTTTCAATCGGAATTGAAAGTCTTTGTGATAAGACCTCAATCATTCTTTTATTAGCTTGATGAGGTACTATAAAATCGATTGAGTTAAAATCTATTTTGTTTGTTGCAAATATTTCCTTTATCGCGCTTTCCATTAATCTAATCCCATTCTCAAATATATTTTTACTATTGAATCTCAAATAATGTTTGTCTTCCATAATATTAACTTTTGTTAACGGGTTTTTACTGCCCCCGTTTATAATGGCTACGTCCATTGCGTGGGTGCTCTCCAATTTGCAAAGCACATCGACAATATCATTGTTCGTTTCAGAATACTGAAGCAAACTCACGCCTGCACCATCCGCCAATACCAAAACCGTTTTTCTATCATTGGGATCGATACAGCTACTCATTTTATCGCCGCCACAAACCAAAATGTTTTTATAAGTATTTGAATTTATTAATGAACGGCCTAATTGCAGACCATATATATAGCCACTACAAGCAGCCATTATATCAAATCCCCATGCATTTTTTGTTTCTAATTTTTGATGTACAATCGTTGCCGTTGATGGGCAATAATAATCAGGTGTCATGGTTGCTACAATTATGCAGTCTATATCTGCTGGTTTAATATTTGTTTTTGACAAACATGACAAGGCTGCATTAATTATCATGTCTGATGTCGCTCCTTCAAGGTAATATTTGCGTTCTATTATTCCCGTTCTGTCAACAATCCATTCTTCAGTTATACCATAACGCTGTGCTAATTCGATATTAGTTACGCTATGATCTGGAATAAAGTGGCCGAAAGATTTTAATATTACTCCCATTTATTTTTCATTTTCAAAAGGATGTTCATAATTTAATAAGCAATATTGATCTTCTATGCTGTTAAAAAAAACGTTCATAGTAATGTTCCCGTTTGTGTTATTATTGAATTAATCTGTATCAGTAAAACAAAAAACAGTAACAACATAAGTCGCTTTGTTAAAAATAACGTATGTGCAATCCCATGTTTTGTTATAAAACCATTTGCTCCATCCACCGTACAATAAAAAATAGTTGATGTGGCTGTACCGGGCATTGCATAATGAGTTTACCAGTGTTGATGAAAGGTGGAATGCGGTTGAGTCATCAATTTTTCCTGTATTATAAACACCTCCGTTATAAAGCAGCCCTGCAAGTTCGCCGGTTAGTAAAAAGCCGGCAGGCTGCATTTTAGCCACTAAAATATCACTGCTCTTTATCCCTTTAATACCCGTAGCTTTTTCAAAAGCCTGGTGCTGTAAAACCGCTTTTACAAATTCTATTTCGTTAAGGGCGTTTCTCGAACTGAACCACTGTAAAACCGGATCGGGTTCAATAGCGAATTGTACCATTAAAACATCGGCATTTATATATTGCAGCACGCAAGCATCAAGGTAATCCACAAATTCCGGATCGAATGTTTCCTTCAAAACCGTAATTGTTAATGCATATAAAGCCTTATTAACTTCCTCTTTATCGGGTCTGTCCTGGTTCCAGTCTGGTATTGTTAAATCAGTTTCGGCCATCGTAATCACGTATTAGTAATTTCTATAAAGTAGCTGAAAGACAATGGGGGCGTTTCAGGTAATACACTTTCAGTTCTTATTTTCATAGACAGTTTTTTAAACTATTTTATCGCATTAATCAATAATAAATTTACCGATAGATTAAATTGACCACGGGGAAGTTTTTTTAATTCCTGCCATGCCTGGTATTGATTGTAAGTGAAGTCGTTAGCCGCATATCCTG
>DATCES010000550.1:0-3642 GCA_036509935.1 Mucilaginibacter sp. | reverse complement strand
TTATTGAATATTGTGAGCCACAAATGCCACACTGGTGAGCTCTATTTTATATATGTCAGTTATTTACACGTACTACTACATTAAAAACAATAGAAAAAATCCTTCAAAACTATCCGGCTTGCACAAGCCCACCCCTAAGCCCTGCAAGGAACTACGGCATAAACCCACAACGCCTTTGCACCCATACCCTTTTAGACGTCTAAAAGGGTAAATGTCGATGAAAGTGATGAAAAACCCATTTTACTATTTCAAATAAAGTATAAAGACCAGCCAGAAACGTTCCGACTGCAACAACAATAGTATAGGCTGCATCTTTACGAGCTTTCGCTCTTCTATTTTTATGTTCTCTTGAATAACCGCCTTGTTGATGAAACACTAAACCATTGAAGGTAATTGAATAGCTGAATGCTGTATTTTCTGTCACATTAGCCGGTAGGGGTCCACCTATAAAATGGACGTATTTATCTTCTACTAATTTATCTAACACAAAATGCACATCGGAACCTGAAACTTTTTCTTTTCCTTTCAATACGATAGTGGCGATAGAGGTATTGTTTGTTTCTTCCGCAACGATACCAAGCACCAAATCAAGTTTTTTAATCGGCGTTAAATTCATAGAGATAAATGTACTATAATTTACAACTCGATCTAAACAAAAATGCCCAGTTAAGGGATTTGCCGTGAATAAGTATTGCACCGCGTTCACAAAATAAGCATCGCAGCGATACCGTCAAGGGCATGTAAATGGGCAGCGATTGTTTTTTGTAGCCCACCCTTGACAGTATCACTGCTATCCGCTGTCGGTTGTTTACACAGTGCAATGGTGATATGTGTGCAAGCTATTGTTTCGCGTATATGCTGTTGCAAATGTCAATAACACTGTTTATTTTTATACAATATTTCACCTAACCCATTATAAACCAATGGCTACCAGTACCACCATCCATGCCCACCAATCCCAACATTTTGAGGATTTGCAGATGTCTGCGCGAGAATTCTATGCCCTGTTACGAGGCATCATTGAAGACTATCAGTACCCGGATGTAAAATGCGAACCGGTCACATTGAGTGAAGGTGGACTCTTTTCGTCCAAAAGGGAGTATTTGCGTATTTCCAAATCACGCTATCATTATTATGTCTGTGCCAGTCCCTTTGGCAAAAGCTTCTTTATCAGCTGGTGGTTAGAGGAGGATGCGAATACTGCCGCCAATTTTGCATCATCGAAAGCTTCGTTCGCTTTTAATAATCGGTATTGGATATAATCAGATTTATAATCACTCACAATATAATTCCATTTTGCTTAACAGCCTTGTAAAGAGGGGTATTGCGCAATCGGGTATTCCAGTCACCGGTAGCGTAAACAAAAGTCGAAATAGGCTTACCGGCTTCCAGCTCGAGTTCATATAAATTATGCCTGAATATTTGTTCTTCCGTTATGGAAACAGTTGATTTGTCTAATAATATTAATACATCCCAGTCCGAATCTTTTTTTGCCTTTCCGGTAGCCCTTGAGCCATAAAGTATAACGACCGCTGTAGGATCTGTCTGCTTTACGACATTCTTTATTTGATTTGCAAATTTATTGTAGGTGAATTCCATTTACACAAAAGTAACTAATAAAACTGCAAAGTTTTGATGCCGATATCAGACAGTATTAATTTATTTGAAACAAAATCCAACTAAACCATCGTTAATCCAAAACGAAATCTGTTAAATCGCCCCCTAACCTGTGAAATCGCCCCATCAGCGGCGCAATCAATTCTTACAATCGGAGTAATCAAAAAATAAGTAACTTTGCCTGTCATAATGGCTCATAATTGCTATGGCGCAATTGTTGAGTTTACCGCACCATATAAAAATAACATGTTAGAATTTATAAGTAAGCTTTTTGGCAATAAATCAGATCGCGATGTAAAAAGCTTGTTGCCGCTTGTTGAAAAAGTAAAAGCAGAATTTGCCAGGCTTGGTGATATTAGCAATGATGAGCTGAGGGCGAAAACGATAGCTTTTAAAGGGATCATCGGCGGGGGCCTGGCCGGGATTGACAGCGAGATACAAGCAATTAAGGACAGGACAGAAAATAACCCCGACCTGGACGTAAGCGAAAAGGTGGCATTATACACCCAGTTGGATAAGCTCGAAAAAGACCGCAATAAGGAGCTGGAGGTTATATTAATGCAAATCCTTCCTGAAGCATTCGCGGTAGTAAAAGAAACAGCTAAGCGTTTTAAAGAAAATAAAACCATTGAAGTTACGGCCACGCAGTTTGACCGTGACCTTGCCGCCCGCAAAAAAAATGTGATAATAAAAGGCGATAAGGCTATACACCACAATAAATGGATAGCCGCCGACAATGAAGTTACCTGGGATATGGTACACTATGATGTGCAGCTTATTGGCGGTATTGTATTGCACCAGGGTAAAATTGCCGAAATGGCTACTGGCGAAGGTAAAACTTTGGTAGCCACGCTGCCAGCCTACCTGAATGCTTTGGCCGGGCAGGGCGTACATATTGTAACCGTGAACGATTACCTGGCACGCCGCGACTCGGAATGGATGGGGCCGCTTTACGAGTTCCACGGTTTATCGGTTGATTGTATTGATAAACATGAGCCAAATTCCGAAGAACGCCGGGCGGCCTATATGTCTGACATAATTTTTGGCACCAATAACGAGTTTGGTTTTGATTACCTGCGTGACAATATGACACGCAGCCCCGAAGAACTGGTACAGGGGAAACTGCATTATGCCATGGTGGATGAAGTTGACTCCGTTTTAATTGACGATGCCCGTACACCGCTGATTATTTCGGGACCTATCCCGCGCGGTGACGAACATGAGTTTTACGAGTTAAAACCACGTATTGAGCGCCTGGTTAACGCACAGAAAAATTATATTAACAGCACGTTAAATGAGGCGAAAAAACTTATTGCTGAAGGAAAGACCGGCCCCGATGAAGGCGGTATGGCTTTACTGCGGGCATTCAGGGGTTTGCCTAAGAGCAAGGCTTTAATAAAATATTTAAGCGAAGGCGCCAACCGGCAGACCTTATTAAAGGCGGAAAATTATTATATGCAGGACCAAAGCAAGGAAATGCCTAAAGTGGATGCCGAACTGTTTTTTATAATAGACGAAAAAAACAACCAGGTTGAACTTGCCGAAAAGGGTATTGAACTGATTACAACATCGGGCGAGGACCCTCACTTTTTTGTTATGCCGGATGTGGGCACGGAAATATCTGACATAGAAAAATCAAATCTCCCGGCAGAAGAGAAAATCGCACAAAAAGATGAGCTTATGCGTGATTTTTCGATAAAATCAGAGCGTATCCACTCGGTTAACCAGTTATTAAAAGCATATACCCTGTTTGAAAAAGATACAGAATACATTTTAGATGACGGCAAGGTTAAGATAGTTGACGAGCAAACCGGCCGCGTACTGGATGGCCGCCGCTATTCTGATGGCCTCCACCAGGCAATTGAGGCGAAAGAAAACGTAAAGGTGGAAGATGCTACCCAAACATTTGCCACTATTACATTACAAAATTATTTCCGCATGTACCACAAACTTTGCGGCATGACGGGGACCGCCGTTACCGAAGCAGGCGAGTTTTGGGAGATATACAAACTTGATGTTGTTGAA
>DATCES010000549.1:0-6136 GCA_036509935.1 Mucilaginibacter sp. | reverse complement strand
AAATTAAATTTAATGGTGTAATTTTCACACACTATATTCGTGGCTTCAAATTAGTAGCGTAAAGATGCATAAAATTTCAAAACTCGCAGTACTTACATCAGGTGGTGATGCGCCGGGAATGAACCCTTGCATCAGGTCTGTTGTAAGGACTGCTATCTATAATGGCTTAGAAGTAACCGGCATAAGGCGGGGTTACCAGGGGCTTATTGAGGACGATATGTATGAAATGGAGGCGCGCTCGGTAAGCAATATTTTAAATTTGGGCGGTACTATTTTAAAAACCGCGCGCTGTTTACCTTTTCGCACAGACGAAGGAATGGAAACCTCATACCAGAATTTAAAAAAACGCAGAATTGACGCGCTTGTTGTAATAGGTGGCGATGGTACTTTTACCGGCGCACTTCGTTTTTCACAAAAATACCCGGATATTGCCGTAATAGGTGTGCCGGGCACTATTGACAACGACCTGTACGGATCAACCTATACCCTCGGCTTTGATACAGCTACCAATACCGTAATTGAAGCAATTGATAAAATTCGCGACACTGCCGATGCACACGACCGCCTGTTTTTTATAGAAGTAATGGGCCGCGATTCGGGGGCAATTGCTTTGCGGGCGGGCATCTCATGCGGCGCCGAAGCTATATTATTGCCCGAAAAAGCAACGGCAATTGAAAAACTTATCGAAAACCTTAAAGCCGGGCAGCACAATAAAAAATCATCAAGCATAGTAATTGTGGCCGAGGGGGATAAACATGGCGGGGCATATGATATAGCCAACCTGGTTCAAAAGGAAGTAAAGTTTTACGACGTAAAAGTTACTATATTAGGCCACTTGCAACGCGGCGGCAGCCCATCGGCATTTGACAGGGTGCTGGGCAGCCGTTTAGGGTTTGCCGCGGTAAACGCATTAATAAAAGGCAAATCGCAAATGATGGTAGGGTTGCAGGCCAACTACATTAAATTAACAAGCCTTGAAGAGGCGCTTAACCAACACGAATTTAAGCTGGAAGAAGACCTGATGCAGATGGCGGAAATACTATCGATATAAATAAATGATTGCAGTTGTGTATAGCGGATCGCATTATGCCCATTGGCGGCTGGCTGATAAAGACAGGGTTATTGCTACGTTTAAAACCAGCGGAATAAATCCATATTTTGATGACGAAAAACGGATTATCCAACTGCTCAACAAAAATATTAACTTAATACACCATGCCGAAGAAATAAAACGCATTTATTTTTTTGCCGCAGGCGCCTCGTCGCCTGAACGTATAGCCACTGTACATAATGCCTTATCTGCATTTTTTAAATTCGGGAAGGTTACGGTTGGGCATGATATTGCAGCGGCAGCCATTGCATGCTGCAAAAACTCGCCGGGCATTATTTGTATATGCGGGAGCGGCACCAACGCGGCGTGGTATGATGGTAAAAAAGTAACACCTAACAACTATGGCCTGGGTTATATTTTAGCCGATGAGGGATCAGGCAACTGGCTTGGCAGGCAATTGCTAAAAGGGTTTATGAACGAAACGCTGCCCGAAAATATACATCAAAAGTTTGTTCAACATTATGATTTCGACCGCAAAACACTTTTAGAAAAAGTTTACAGGCAAAAACAGCCCGCTTTGTTTTTAAGTTCATTTACCGGGTTTTTTATTGACAATAAAGAAGATAATTATATCCGGGGCATTATAAAAAGTGGTTTTGAAAAAATGATAAATACTTATTTATTGCCCTTGCATGATGAACATCCGGGGGCTTTTTCGTATTTTGCGGGCTCAGTTGCCGCTGGGTTTCAAACCCTTTTACACGAAGCTGCCGCCGATGCAAAACTTAAAATTGCAAACATTATTAAAGAACCCATAAACAATTTATTAACGTACTATTCAAGTAAAAATTAAAAAAAAATCATGAAAATAGGAATTAACGGCTTCGGCCGTATTGGCCGCCTGGCATTCAGGGCCGCAATTGAAAGGCCCGACATTGAAGTTGTTGGTATTAATGACCTTGTTGATCCCGACTATATGGCTTACATGTTAAAATACGATTCGACCCATGGCCCTTTTAAAGGAACTATTGCTGTTGAAGGCGGCCATTTGGTGGTAAACGGCAAAACTATACGCGTTACTGCCGAAAAAGACCCTGCTAACTTGAAATGGAACGAAGTTGGCGCAGAAATAATTATTGAATCAACCGGTTTCTTTTTAACACAGGAAACTGCCCAAAAACATATTGATGCCGGCGCCAAAAAAGTAGTGATGAGCGCCCCTGCTAAAGATGATACCCCCACTTTTGTAATGGGTGTAAACAACAAAAAGCTAACAGCACAGCATACAATTGTATCCAACGCATCATGTACCACAAATTGCCTTGCCCCTATTGCTAAGGTGCTGAATGATGCTTTTGGTATTGAAGAAGGCTTAATGAGCACCATCCACGCAGTTACTGCAACACAAAAAACCGTTGACAGCCCATCGGCAAAAGACTGGCGCGGCGGACGTGGCGCTTATCAAAACATAATCCCATCATCAACCGGCGCTGCAAAAGCGGTTACTTTGGTTATACCTGAATTAAAAGGGAAGCTAACAGGCATGTCATTCAGGGTACCTGTTCCTGATGTTTCTGTTGTTGATTTAACAGTACGTTTAAAAAAGGCCGCGTCTTATAATGATATCAAAAAAGCGATGAAGGATGCCTCCGAAGGTGAACTGAAAGGCATTTTAGGCTATACAGAAGATGATGTGGTATCCGAAGATTTTAAAGGCGATTCCCGTACTTCAATATTTGATGCAAAAGCAGGAATTGCATTAAACGATAACTTTGTAAAAGTGGTCTCCTGGTATGATAACGAGTGGGGGTACTCCAACAAACTGATCGACCTGGTACAGGAATTAGGTAAATTTTAATTTAACTAATACAATAATACAAAAAAGCCACCGCAAACCGATGGCTTTTTTGTTTAATGCTATTAAAATTTTTACAGTTTTTGTAATGCAACATATCTGTTAATTAGTTACCTTTAATTTATAATTGCTTATCCGGCAACCATCCTTTTATCCTGATTATCTTTTTGTTTACTATGGTATTATCGCAATGTCATAATTATACCTTACCCTGCAACCTTTTATTCTCAAACCTAATAATTTAAATTTTATGGAAACAAAACCACTTTCTAAGTATTTTGCTGAATTGATCGGCACATTTGTCCTGGTGTTTGTTGGTAGTGCAAGCGCCGTACTGGATCCTTCAATCGGCGTATTGGGCATCGCGCTTGCCTTCGGCCTTTCGGTTTTAGTTATGGTTTATGCCATCGGCCCAATTTCTGGCTGTCACATTAACCCGGCTATTACTATTGCCATGCTTATAGCCGGAAAAATTAGCGGAAAAGATACCATTGGCTATATTATAGCACAGGTATTGGGTGCTATTTTGGGTTCGGCTTTACTAATGGCGCTTGCAAAAGGGATGCCTGGTTATTCCGGCGGCCTGGGTACAAATGGCTATGGCGACCTTTCGCCGGATAAATTTGGCATGCAATCCGCTTTGATTTCAGAAATCGTGCTTACTTTTATTTTCCTGATCGTGATTTTTGGCGCCACCGCCAAAAATGCATCACCGGGCTTTGCCGGGATAGCAATTGGTTTGAGCCTCGTTGTTATTCATTTGGCCGGTATCCGTATTGACGGATTATCAGTTAATCCTGCGCGCAGCCTTGCCCCTGCTATATTTGTTGGCGGCGATGCATTGTCGCAGGTATGGCTATTTATAGTAGCGCCGATTGCTGGTGGTGCACTTGCCGCATTTGTATGGAAAATATTGGGGAAAGAATAAGATAAGTTGCTTGCATCATCCCAAAAAAGACCAGTTTTTCACCAGAAATGCCGGTCTTTTTAATGGAGGAAGAATTGCAATATGCAAGGAAAGAAATTTGGGGTATCGCCGGGGAAGCTGTATAATTGAAACGCCATATATGAAGCCTAATAATTAAAATATAGATTACTGTTAATACTGACATGAAAACAATATTAGTGACTGGTGGTACCGGCAACCTGGGCAAAGAGGTTGTTCATCAATTAATCAATAAAAGTTACCAGGTTAGTATTTTAAGCTCCCAACAAAACCTTGAGTTTGACAAAGCAGTCGAAATTTTTAAAGGGGATTTAGGAGAGAATACCGGGTTAGTCGAAGCAATGGCGGATGCTGACATCATCGTTCATTGTGCGAGCAGCCCAAAAGATCCGCAAAAAATTGACATTGAGGGCACCGGCAATTTATTGGCTGCAATAGACAAAAACAAAACGCGGCACTTTATTTATATTTCAATAGTTGGCGTTGATAAAAGTGATTACCCCTACTACCAGGCAAAATACAAGGTGGAAAAAATGATTGCCGAAAGCGGGCTTCCGTATTCAATTTTGCGGACAACCCAATTTCATAGCTTTATTTACAATATGATCAAGTCGTTTGTAAGCGATGATAATTCCATCCAAATCCCACAGGGAATGCGTTTTCAACCCATTGAATTAAAGGAGGTTGCAGTACGTATTGTCCAACTGGTAGAGAATGGCGCCACGGGCTTACTGCCACATACCGGCGGGCCACAAGTTCTTTCAATTGAAGATATGGTGCTGAGTTACCTTAATATTTTCGGGCTGCACCAGATATTTCAGCCAATGCCGATTGGTAGCCCGAGGTATGATTTATTCCGTTCGGGAATCAACCTTTGCCCGGCAAATGCCGTTGGGCTTACTACCTGGGAGGAATTTCTTGGCAGGCAGTTTGATAACTAAAAATCGATAATAATTGAAGAGCTTACGAGTTCCGTAGCCGCAGGGTCTTCGGAACGTTTAAGTTAACCCACAAAATTTGATAAGGCGGATATAGTCGTTGATTTCACCTGGCGTTCCGATGGAACGCGTTTGTAACTTGTTATTTTTTCTACCGACCATACGTCCCTATGGGAAGAAGGAACAAAAAATGCGTCCTGTAGGGATGCCTGGTTGGTAGAAATCGATCCAAAAAGCGTTTTTTCGTTCCGTAGGAACGTTTGGTGATCCCAGAATTCAAAGTAACAACGCGATATGTGCGCCTGATTTTTATGGGTTAACTTAAACTCGCAGGAGATCTGGGGAGACGGTGAAGCTAAGAATAGCTGCAATTTATTATTCACTTTCATTGAAGGCTATCTATCACGGTAGTGGGAAACTACACGCTTAGCGTATCCGTAGATTCAATCTACGCACAACGAGGCATGTTGGCGATTTAGTCTTATTCTCGGGGAAAATGTAGTTCAAACATTTTGACGTTATCGATAAGGAATTCGTCATTGGTGGCGTTTAACCATCTTTCGGTTAGATTTATAAAATCCCGAATTGACCTTGTGTAATTGTTCAGGTGCGCTGGATTTAAGACATAATATTTAAGCAGGCCCTTGATTTTTGGAATTTCCACAAAATCACCAAAGTCTGTCACTTGCCCGCGCTCGTCATCAAAAATAGCTTTCAAACAAACCTTGTTTTAGATTGTCTTTCTTGACATGATCCTGAATAGTTGTAAATGATCGGCTATATTCGTTTATTAATGACAATTAAAACAAAAACATAATGGAAGATTTCGTATTATTAATTCGTGAGCCTTGCGCCAATAGTGACCAGGTTTCTCAATGTGAACAGGAAACCAATTTTAAAAAGTGGGACGACTGGTTTGAAAGCATAGCTGCGCAAGGAAAACTAGTCAACCTCGGAATCCGCCTTTCGTATCCCGGCAAAGTTCTTAAATCAGGTGGTGTTGTTACTGATGGCCCCTTTGTTGAGATCAGGGAGCGGCTGAATGGTTTTATAGTTATTAAAGCTGACAGTATTGAGGATGCAACAAAATTAGCCGATGGCTGCCCTGTATTGGATATAGACGGGACGGTAGAAGTCAGGCCTT
The DNA here is from genome assembly GCA_036509935.1 of Mucilaginibacter sp. Taxonomy (GTDB): domain Bacteria; phylum Bacteroidota; class Bacteroidia; order Sphingobacteriales; family Sphingobacteriaceae; genus Mucilaginibacter. The sequence continues at coordinate 202 of DATCES010000549.1, read as the reverse complement.
TTTTTATGGATCAGCAGCCGAAATTGAATTTGCAGTCAGATACCCAGGGCGTTGAATTGCAGGTTAATTGATATTACCGACGAATTTAATCGTTTGAATCCAACTCCAAATACGACAATAAAAAAAAATGATTTGTCAATGCCTGCCTGAAACGTGACCAAAGCTATTATTCAATTTTAACTTAAAACTCACATTAGAGATG
>DATCES010000548.1:0-2376 GCA_036509935.1 Mucilaginibacter sp. | reverse complement strand
CAGGCGCCCTGTTCGCTTTAGTTTATGCCTATATTAAATACAATAAAAATGCCGGGGTTCCGGTTGCCGATGGGGAAGGGCGCCCGGCATTGGTTGACCTGTCATACCATAAGTTTTACATTGATGAATTATATGACACCCTTATCCGTAAACCGCTGGATGCTTTATCGGTATTCTTTTACAAGGTGACAGACCGCATGGGTATTGATGGTATTGTAAACGGATTGGGTAAAGGAACCATTGAAACAAGTAAAGGCTTACGTTTGCTGCAAACAGGAAATGTAGGTTTCTATATATTTATGATGGTTGTGGGTATCATTTCCATATTAATGTACCTTGTTATTAAAGTGTAAAAAACGATTAGCGTTTACAATATAAAATGACGGTTAGTATTTTAATTTTTTTGCCGGTAATTGCAGCCCTTGCTGTATTATTATTAAAAAACAATGCAGCAAAACATGCCGCTTTAGTTTTTTCTGTTGCCGAACTGGCAGTCGCCGGGCTGTTTTTATCGCGCTTTGTACCCGATGCATCTGTGCAATTTGCCATTGATACGCCCTGGATACCAAAATTCGGCATTTATTTTAATGCAGGCATTGATGGTATAAGTATGATAATGGTATTGCTTACCACCCTGCTTGTCCCGCTCATTATTTTAACAACATACAAGCACCAGTATAAAAATGCAGGTGCCTTTTATGCACTGATATTATTTATGCAGGCAGGCTTGCTGGTAGTATTTACAGCATTGGACGGGTTCCTGTTTTACATTGGATGGGAAGCGGCCCTGATACCCATTTATTTTATTTGCTCACTTTGGGGCGGCGAAAACCGCATACGCATCACCATTAAGTTTTTCATTTATACTTTTTCGGGATCACTGTTTATGTTGCTGGGCCTCATTTACCTGTACCTGCAAACCCCCGAAAAAACCTACGACTTATTTCATTTTTATAATTTAAGCCTCAGCGCACACCAGCAATCATGGGTGTTTTGGGCGTTCTTCCTTGCATTTGCCATTAAAATGCCGTTATTCCCTTTTCATACCTGGCAGCCGGATACTTATACCGAAGCGCCATCGGCAGGTACAATGATGTTAGCAGCTATCATGTTAAAAATGGGCGTTTACGGCGTTATACGCTGGATGATACCAAATGCGCCTTTAGGTTTTTTACAGTGGCAAAGTATGGCCGTTATGCTGGCTGTAATAGGTATTGGTTATGCATCAATTATTGCATTTACGCAAAAGGATGGTAAACGCCTGGTAGCTTATTCTTCAATGGCCCACGTTGGGTTAATAGCCGCCGGGATATTTGTATGGACCACGGGCGGGGTGCAGGGCGCAATGATCCAGATGCTAAGCCATGGTATTAATATTGTTGGTTTATTCTTTATATGGGATATTATAAGCAGGCGCTTAAATACCAGGCAGATCGGCGATTTAGGCGGGATTGCCAAAGTAGCCCCCAAATTTGCATTAGCGTTCATAATTATAGTGCTTGGAACGGTTGCTTTGCCTTTAACTGATGGTTTTGTTGGTGAGTTTTTATTGTTGCTAAGCGTACTGCAATGGAATATATGGATGGTTACTGCCGCCGGCCTAACCATGATATTTGGCGCTGTGTATATGCTGCGCATGTATAAAAAAGTAATGCAGGGCGAAACTAACCCTTTAACAGCCACTTTTACAGACATAAGCGGGTCGGAAACCGTGGCCCTGAGCATCATTTGCGCACTAATAATAATTATTGGCGTTTATCCGCAGCCTATTCTTCATATATCCGAAGCTGCCGTCAAAGAGTTAGTAAATTCGGTGAATACTAAATTATACCAGGTAAAACCATGAGTACTTTAATTATTATATCCATTCTGCCAATACTGCTTTTGTATTTAGGCTTGTATAAAGCCCAAAAAACGTTGTTGCCTGTTACAATTATTGGTTTGTTTGCCGCTTTGGGCTTTGCTGTGGCACAATACACAAACCCCGATGCGGCCCAGCCTATTTATCATGGAATGATGTTGTTCAATAACTTCTCTGTTGTTTTTTCAGCTATTGCCATCATATCAACTATATTAATCATATTTCTCTCAAAAGGGTATTTTGAAAAGATCAGCAACCACATTGCCGAATATTACGCCATTATCCTATTCTCGTTAGCGGGTATTATAGTTATGGTTTCGTTTTATAATTTAACCATGCTGTTCATCGGTATCGAAATTATGTCGGTAAGCTTATATATACTTGCAGGTATTAAAAAGAGCGATTTTGCTTCAAACGAAGCTGCTTTAAAGTACTTCCTGATGGGCGCATTTTCAACAGGGTTTTTGTTATTCGGGATTACATTAATATACGGCGCATCAGGTTCATTTAATCTC
>DATCES010000547.1:0-7983 GCA_036509935.1 Mucilaginibacter sp. | reverse complement strand
CCCGGAGACAGCCATTTTATGGTGGTGGGGTTGGGAACTTTTGGCTTTGTGAGCAGCACAACCACATTTACCCCAACAAACGGCGGTCCGCAGGTAACAAAAACAAACAGTTTGGCCGATGCCGACAGGTATGAACTTAGCCCCATGATGTTATGGAGGCATGGCACAAAATTCCTGGTTGAGTTTGAGCCTTCTTTTGATGGGACCAACCTGGGCGTAAACTGGGCAAATATATCATATTTCGCCGCCCCGGGATTAGTTTTACATGGAGGCTATTTTGTATTGCCATTCGGTATTTACAGTAAACGGCTGGCTGCCGGGTGGATTGATAAAGTTGCCCCCGACCCGGTTGGCATTGATTTGCCGGGAAGTGATTTTGGCGTAGGCGCGAGTGGCGGTTATCCGATAGGGGATATGAAATGGAGTTATGACGTGAGCATTAGCAACGGGCTGCAGTTATTGGCTGACGGCGAATTGCAAGGTGCAGGGGTAGTTGACAACAATACTGGTAAAACTTTTTCCGGGAGGCTCGGATTACTGCCATTTTCAAATTCCTCCCTCGAAATCGGTGTATCCGCGTTATATGGCGGTGTAGCCGATGCAGGTTCAACTTTCAGCAATGCCCATGTTACCATGTACGGCGCCGACTTGAGTTTTGTAAAAACTTTTAATCCTATTCTGGTCAATGTTAAAGCCCAGTATAGTAAGATGCTGATTAACGGGCAAAATTATGTTAATCCTGTCGATACTACTTCATCCTATACTTTTACTAATAATACCATGTCTGCATTTGGCCAGGTATCAGTAAGGCCGGTGGGGGCTGCCAATGGTTTTTTAAAGAACCTGGAACTGGCTTACAGGTATGTAAGTTATACCACTCCAACCGGTTCTACATTTGGTCAAAATTATTCTGAAAATGATATTGGCCTTGATTACTGGCTAAACTGGAGAACAGTGCTCAAGTTTACCTACGGCAAATCACATTCCTTAAGTACTGCAAATACCGCAGTCGGTGGGATAGGTGGTGTTACAGACGTGAATAATATTTATCTTCAATTTTCAATGGAGTTTTAAGAAATTAATGATATGAAAACTACTAAAATAAAAAAGACAACCTGGGTAGCCATAGCATCACTTGGAATACTTATAGCTGTGATATTGAATAGCTGCATGGAAAGCAAAATGGTAGCCGCAAAAAGCGGGGCGCAGCTTTGGGCCGAAAATTGCCAGCGGTGCCATAATACGCCGTCCCCTTCAACATTTTCGCACGAACAATGGATTACCGTTGGTATGCACATGCAAACCCGCGCGCAGCTTACGGCTACGGAACGGGAAAAGATAGTTGCGTTTTTACAGCAATAACAGTTGGTGTTCAGTTATGCGAATCAAGAGTCAAGAACCAAGAGTCAAGAAAATAAAAAAGAAATCGCTCAAAAAGAATAAGGTTAGCAGATTAGGTCGGGATCGTTCAGTACTAAGCTAATTTTTATTTTTTTATCTTGATTCCTGGCTCTAATATCTTGACTCTTGATTGGCATTAGTTTATAATTTATGACCGGTGTTTCGCCAATGGCGATAGCACCGGTCATTAGTGTGAATAATGTAACTTATTTAAATAATTATGTAACATTGATGAAAGGGTACGCGGGTAAATTTGCCTTGCGTGGAATTTAACTTTTGAAGTTTTATTTTATATAGCAAACTTAATCAACTAACAAATTAATAGCAACCAACATGAAAACTGAACAACACAATAACATACCTGTATTTAATTTAAAAAACTTGTATCTTATCGTTGCTTTTCTGTTATTTAACATCGTTTATTCCCCGGTATTTGCACAGCAAGCTGCCTGGGTTGCCCCGAACGCCGCTAAAAATGTGAAGAACCCGCAGGCCGGCAACAAAAGTGTAATTGCCGATGCCAAAACATTGTATGTTGCTAATTGTGCCCCCTGCCATGGCAATAAGGGCAAAGGCGATGGCCCCGCTGCTGCTGCCTTAAACCCAAAACCGGCAGATCATTCTTCGGCCCGTGTACAAAGTGAAACCGATGGTTCCCTTTATTGGAAACTTTCAGAAGGCCACAATCCAATGCCCAGCTACAAAAAAATATTAACTGATCAGCAAAGATGGGAATTGGTAGATTATATACGTACGCTGGCAAGCGTTAAAAAGAAATAATAGGCTGGGATCCGCCTCTCCAAGCGTGCCGCTTGGATACACAAAAATTTAAGCGTCCACGCTTAAATTAAACAGCCTATTGCAATTTTAAAGGCCACTTTGAAGGCTTCTGCGGGGCACGGGAACTACATCTCTTTTGCCCTGCCCGGCATTCTCGCGGCAGTTGAGGCATATTCCGACAGACTTACGAAGTTTTAGAAACTTCGATTTCTATGATCTATGCAACTAAGTCTTTTAATTTGCTTTTTCAAAATAATCACGTAAATTGAGCCCACCTCAATTAAAAGTAATGAAAAAATCATTCGGCCCACTTATCCTGCTTATTCTTGGCATAGTTTGCTCATACGGGCAAGGCATTAAATATGAAAAAACGCTTGACGATGCTTTAGCCTTATCAGCAAAAAATAATAAACCTGTTTTTGTATTTATCAAAGCCCCTATCCCTACAGATGCGATGATCCCTGCCAATGTGCGTATAGTAGGTTCTACGACCGGGCTTGACTCAAAGGACGTAATTGACTTTTATAACAAGAAGTTTGTTAGCTACCAGGTTATGATGACCGATTCTGCCGCCATTAAACTTAGAAACCAATACCATACTACCTTTTATCCCGCTTTTATTTTTTTAGATAGTAAAGGACAAATTATTTCTAAGGACGGCCATAATTCGCGCGATCCCGAAAAATATATGGATATGGCCAACAAGGCATTAGACCGCATTGCTTCGGGCAAAACAATAAGCTATTATGAACAACTGGATAAAGCCGGAACTATAACAGCCGATCAGTTAAAAGAATATATTACCCTGCGCGAAGAATTAGATATGTTTGATAATGCCGCGCTGGCAGACGAATATGTTAATTTTTTAACCATAAAATCGTTTGACGATTATAGCACCGTTTTATTTGTTTTAAAGGCCGGCCCGTATGCTTATGGGAAAGCGTTTAATTTATGTCATACCAATAAAAAGATTACCGACAGTATTTTTAAACAAGAACCAACTTTGGTAAGGTTGGACATAAATAACCGGGTAATCGCAAATACACGCAATGAAGCCGTTAAGAAAAAGGATGGGGGCATGGCAGTGCAAGCCGCTTCATTCGCAAGTTCTACATGGGGTAAAAACTATCCCCAGGCTGGTAAGGCTTCAACGTTAAATATGATGAATTACTACAGGGCTGTAAAAGATACAACACGTTACTTTTCGCAGGCTTCTTATTATTATGATACTTATTATATGAATATAAGCACCGACTCGGCCAAAAAGATACAGCAAAAAATATTGGATGACAATTTTACAAAGTCAATAAAAGCAAGTGAACTGGTACCCAACCCCAATCTGCCTAAAAATACAACATTAGCGCTGGTTGCCGTGCATGTCATTCAGGGTTCACAGGAAAACCTGGAAGTTGCCAGCAGTTTACATAGCGGGGCTTATGAATTTTATACCCTTGGCACACATAACCCAGCCAACCTGGTTAAGGCGCTCTTATGGTGCCGCCGGGCAATTGAATTACAATCTAATAACCCCAATTACTACGATACAATGGCACACATTATGTATCGTTTGAACTTTTACGAGGAGGCTGTTCTTAATCAAAATAAAGCAATTGAGTTGGCCGCTGATGAATCAAAAACGGAGCAGGACCACCTAAAAGATGAGCTTGCAAAAATGCGGACGCGTAAATTGTAAAACTTAATTTGATTACAAAGCCCCAATCTTCCTCAATTTCTCTTTTGCCTTAGTAAACCATACACGGTTGGTTCTTTTTTCCATGGAGCCGAGGTGTTGCTCTTCATTGAGCATTTCGTCGAAGATCTGCTTCGCATCATTAAGGTGCCCGGCACGTACTAAAAACAGGCCGTATTCATAGCGCGGGCCAAAATAAGAATAACGGCCCTTCATCGCTTTAAATTCGTTTTCGGCCAGTTCGGTATTGCCTGTGTTTTCTAAAGCGCGCGCATATAATATATGTGCTTTCGAGCGCATGAATTGCGGTAGCCTATATATTTTTTTGGCTATGCGGATAACCTCGTCATATTTCTGCTTTTCAAAATAAGCAATGACCAATTGGGCCAGCACGTGTTCGTTAGCATCGCGGTTGTAATTATACGTCAGATCGTCCATATCCTTCGGTGCGGCGTAAAAGTCGCCGTGGCGGAAAGATTTGGTGATATTGCCGTTCCCGTCGTACGCAAAGGTTTCGTCCATCGTATCGTACGAGGGCAGCGAATAAGGCAGGTTGTTCTGGTGTATCAGGTTAGCTTTTATCCTGTTCAGATGGTCGTACCGGTACGAGTTTACTACGGTAGGCTGGTTAATGGCCGGCAGCGTTTGCGCCATACCGGCTATATTGCCGTTGTATAAAGGATAATAATCGGGCTGGCTTTCCAGCAAGCGGTCAAAGGGGTTAACGCCCCCAACAGGCTTGTAATCATTCGGGGCACGGGAACTACATCTCTTTTGCCCTGCGCTGCATTCTCGTGGCAGTTGAGGCATGTTCCGTCAGACTTACGAAGTTTTAAAAACTTCGTAAGTCTTTTACCCCGCTAATTGTCTGAATCAGAATTTTCAGAATTAAAGAATTACCAGAATTCTAAAAATTCATTAATTCAATAAATTCGGGTTCAGACAATTGTTAATCTGTGCCTGACCAACCATGCCCGTATCTCACATGCATCCCGATTACCTTGCATGCGGGGCGGGTAGCCTTTGCCCGCTTGTCCTGCCCCTCGCGCGCCTAGTTGCGTTTACCTTGCATGCGGGGCACGGGTAGCCTTTCCCCACTTACCAGCCCCTCATACCCGCGCCAGGAAAAAAAAACATACTCGCGCCTGAATGTGTAACTTAGTAGAGGTGCAATATCAATTCCCCATTTTTGATAAGCTAAAGCTGTTAAATGTACCCCATCAAAATAATCACTGCTGCCTGTAATTACATTTTTTTCAACGTCAAAAATCCGGAGGTCATAATTTTGGGCAACTGCTAAAATTGCTGCCTTATAATTATTAAAAATTGGATTAGGCGGGTTAAGGTCAGTGGGTGATGTAATAATTACCCAGGCTCCCTGTTCAAGTCTTCTTTTAACAATTTTGGTTAAGCTATCAGTAAAAGCAGGAATAGTTAATGGGCCGGAAGGATAACCGCCAAAATTAAACGCGTCATTAGTTCCGTACTCCACGATACAAACATCAGCAACGGTGCTGTCGCGCCACCTGGTCAAACCTTCAATTGTCCTGTCCCCCGGAAAGCCCCTGTTAATCACATTGGCATTAATCCCCTCACTATGTAAAGTTATTTGTAATGTAGATGGGTACTGGTATAAGGCCCTTTGCTGGCCTGCACCATTTATACCCGGTAAAACACCCGGCTGGTTTTGTCCATAAGTTAATGAGGTGCCCTCGCAAGCAATTTTTACCGGTTGCCACGCATTTATTTTAGTCAAATAGGCTAAATAGTTTTTTGAATTTAGGGTTTCGCCATAAGCGATAGCAAATACCGGATGATTTTTGTTGCAAGAAACAAGAAAAATTAGAAAAACATACAATGAAGCATAACTTTTTCTGATAAATAATGCAACCATATATGACAAATTATAGTTACCGGCTAAAAGCCTAATTTACAATAAAAATACTAATGGAAATAATACATGCGAATCAAGAATCAAGAGTCAAGAGTCAAGAGTCAAGAATCGAGAATCGAGAGTCAAGAGTCAAGAAATGGCTGCAACATGAAAAAAATCCATTAATATAAACAAAATCAAGCAGACTAAGTCAGGCAAGATACTGTAAATTGGCTGGTTTGTATCTTCTTATCTTGATTCTTGGCTCTAATATCTTGACTCTTGATTGGCATAATACATTAATTAACCCGCCATAGGTGTTTGGAAGATTGAAAATAAAGCGTTGGGACGTGCGATTCCCTCCTCGGGGAGGGTAGGGAGGGGTTTAGCGAAGGCAAATGGCAAACACATGCACAGTACTTAAATGTTGGCTTAAAACCATCAAAATTTAATCAAAAACGCATAAATCATCGTGTTTATCGCTTAATTTTTAACCTTTTGCGTTCAAATCCGCCCCTAAAACACCCAAACTGAAAAGTATTTTTAGCTGATAACCAGTCTGTTAAATCATTTTTTTTGTTCCACTTGTTCCGTTTGTTCCACATTGCTCCATTTGTTCTGCGGAACTACCGCTTTTGCCGGGTGCTGCCGCCGGAAAACCGGAATGTTTATTAGCTGTGATAAAGCATCGCTAAGGCGCTTTAAGCCCTAAAGCCCCATACACTTATTTTAAGTTTTTTGCATTAAAAAGCAAATTAAAAATCTGATACGCCTGGCTAACAATGTATATTAGCGGTATCTAATAATTGGATTAATACTTTACAACAAAACGCAGGTATAATGAAACCATTAAAGATATTTATAGTAGCCTGTTTATTATCCTCATCGCCTGTTTTAGCTCAAAATTTAAAGGTGGCTGTTGCCGCAAACCTGCAATCGGTTATCAAAGTATTGGGGGAGGATTTTAAACAAAAAACGGGGATCACAATTGAGCCTATAGTAAGTTCATCTGGCAATTTGACTGCCCAGATTAGAAACGGGGCACCCTACGATGTGTTTTTGTCGGCAGATATGGCCTTCGCCGAAACGTTGTTTAAAGAAGGTTTTGGTTTGAAAAAGCCGGTGGTATATGCCCTGGGCAGTTTGATTATTTGCAGCAGCCAGGATATTGGTTTTGAGAATTGGGAACGGGTGTTGATGACCAACAGGATAAAAAAAATAGCGGTTGCTAACCCCGCAATTGCCCCCTATGGTAAAGCCGCCGAAGAAGCGCTGAAATATAAAGGGGTATTTAATGACATCGAATCGAAAATTGTTTACGGTGAAAGCATTTCGCAGGTAAATACCTATATCATCACCGGAGTAGTTGATATTGGGTTTACAACCCTGGCATTAGTTGAAGATCCGGCAAATAAAACCCGGCTATACTGGAAAGCTATTGATCCCAGGATATATGCACCTATTGAGCAGGGCATGGTAGTATTAAAACATGCGGATAACAACCCCGGTGCCGAAAAATTTTATCTGTATATTTTAAGCCCTGCGGCTAAAGCTATTTTTGAGCAGTATGGGTATAAAAGATGAAATTTACAATTTTAGATTTACGAATTACGATTTTGTTGTAAGTCTTCAAATCTAAAATCGTAACTCGTAAATCATAAATAATAATGGATATCACCCCGATATGGCTCACCTTAAAATTAGCAGGGATTACTACCTTGCTGCTGTTGGCAATAGGCTTGCCGGTTGCCTGGTGGCTTTCAAAAGGACGGTCTGCTTTTAAAATTATACTCGAGGCAATTATAACCATGCCGCTGGTGCTGCCGCCGTCAGTGCTTGGATTTTATTTGTTGCTGGCATTCAGCCCGCAGCATGGCATTGGGAAATGGCTGCTGCAAACCTTTAATGTCCGTTTTGTATTTTCCTTCCAGGGTCTGGTGCTGGCATCGGTTATTTATAGCATGCCTTTTATGATAGGGCCGATAAAATCTGCTTTACAGCAATTGCCGCTTTCGCTTTCACAGGCATCTTACTCGCTCGGTAAAACCAAATGGCAAACTTTTTTAAAAGTGCTTATCCCTAATATAAAACCATCTTTGTTAACCGCCGTTGTGCTAACTTTTGCGCATACCCTGGGCGAATTTGGCGTAGTGTTAATGATTGGCGGCAATATACCCAATGTTACCAGGGTTGCTTCCATAGCAGTTTACGACGCGGTGGAGCAAATGGATTATGCAAG
>DATCES010000546.1:0-3503 GCA_036509935.1 Mucilaginibacter sp. | reverse complement strand
TGGTGGGTTGGCGTGTTAAAAGTTTGGCTCAATAATATTAATGCATAATCTGCTTTGCCGGTACCTGATTTTAGCGCCTGCCTGTCGGCGATAAATTCGTGAATATGTTTTATAGCAAAGCGGTACAGGTAAACAACGGGGTTAAACCAGTTAATGATCTTTACCGTTTCAATAATCAGCACATCGGCCGAGTGCCACTGGCTGGCATGTACCTGTTCGTGCGCAGCAATTACTTTGTGATTTGACAGGTCGTTTCCCAATTTTATTTTTTTAAAAAACGAATAGGCTGTAGGTGATTGCGGATGATTTATTGCCTTTTTTAAGGCCATCAATTGCCAGATGAGTTTTACAAGCAAAAAGATAATCCCTGTAAGGTAAATAATAACCAATATCCTGCCTATAGTGATAGGTGTGCCACTGATGGGCTTAAACCGGTAGAGCATTACCGGGCTACTATATATGTTGTACTTTACCTGTTGGGTAATGAATAAATTTTTCACCCAATCCGACTGGATCAGCGGGATGAAAAATGAAAGCAGTGCGGCTGATACGAGGTAAATGCGGTTAAGCTGAAAAAATGTTTCCCGGCTAAGCAGCAAAACATAAAAACCATAAAACAACAACAGATAAATATTTACCAGCATTAAATACTGCCACCAGGTCATAATTACTTTTCTTTAAGTTTTTCAATCAGTTTCATTATCTCATCAGCTTCTTTCAGGTCTATTTTTTCTTTTTTCACAAAATACGAGAACATTCGTTTTACCGAATTATCAAAGTATCCGTTCATCAGTTTATTTGTTGCAAAATTTTGATATTCGTCCTTGCTTATAACCGGATGGTATTCATGGCTTTTGCCAAATGCAGTATGCCCTACAAAACCTTTTGTTTCCAGTATCCGGATAATCGTAGATACCGTATTATAGGCTGGTTTTGGTTCGGGCAGCACTTCAAGCACGTCTTTTACATAGCCTTTTTTTAATTGCCATAATACCTGCATTATTTGTTCTTCGGCACGTGTTAATTCTTTTATTTCCATTGCTGTTTGTAGTTGAAAGGGTTGTAGCGGTTGTAATAAGTTGAAAATGTTACAAGATTTACAAAAGTGAAATTCATAACATTTACAAATCTCAACCAAATTATTAATCTAAGTTAAAAAGTATAAATGAATTATGCAACTAAATTTTTAGTTTTTTAATTGCACAGTATTTTTTTAGCTTCCAGCCCTTTAGCTAAAGGTGCCCTAAACAATGAATATCACGTTTCATGAAACGGTATTAAAAAATCCAATGATAAAACATAAAATAAAATATGGAAAAAATTCCTTTATTTATAGAAAAAATTCTATATTTGTTTTATAATTAAATGGACGATGGCAGCTAAAAAATATAAAGTTACGCCAACCGGGGGAAAAGCCGGTTTTGAGGCGCCGGTAAAAAAACCTGGTAAAAAAACCACTAATTACAACAACAACGATACTTACCTTGCTGATCGCGTTTCCGAGCCAGAAGTTGCTTACGGCTATAAGCCTTTTTACAATGATGATATCAGTTTGCTAAACCGCTCAAAAAAAGGGCTTGACGCTAAAGCCGCCCTTGATTTTCTGTCACTTTCAGGCTTTACCCAGGATGAATTCCAGGAAACATTTAAAACAACGGTTAAAACCATACAAAATCATGTAACCAGGGAGTTAACCCTTGATGCCCCCCTGAGTGAAAAGTTGCTTAAATCATTTGCCCTATTTGATAAAGGCGCTGAGATATTTGGTTCGGCCAATAATTTTCATCAATGGCTCAGTACGCCTGCTTACGGGCTCGGCAATCAATTGCCTTTTGATATGATGGATACCATAACCGGCATACGCCTCATCGAAGAAGAACTGATACGCATTGAATTCGGCGACCTGGCCTAAGTATGTTGGTTTATCGGATCACACTTACCAAATATGCAGGTAAATTAATTGCTTCGGGCAATGCTGCGCGCTGGAGCCCGAACGAAGTTAATATGATCTATACTGCATCTTCACGTTCATTGGCGTGCCTTGAAAATGCTGTTCACCGCAGCCAGGCGGGGTTGAGCAGGCTTTTCAGTATTATGACTATCGAAATTCCCGAGCACATCGAACCAAAAATTATCCGGTTAAATGATTTACCTGTTGATTGGACGGATTATGACCAGATGTTTTTTACACAACGACTTGGCGAAAAATGGATAAATGAAAATAAAACGGCATTATTACAGGTGCCATCATCTATAATTGAGGAGGATTTTAATTACCTGCTAAACCCGGATCACAAAGATTTTGGGCAAATTAAAATAATCAATACACGGCCTTTTGTGTTTGATAAAAGGATAAAACAATAAAAGAAGAATATCGAATACTGAATTTTGAATATCGAATGATGAAGGTTTTTTGTTGCAAACAGGATTCAAGAGCCAGGATTTAAAAAATCAAAGCGAGGCGTTTAATTTTCTTGATCTGGTTTCTTGGCTATTACGCTAATCCTTATTTTAAAGTATATTTGAATAATGAATTCATACCCGTTAGACAGGACTGCCTTTAAAGCGCAAACAGGTGAACAAGCCGTAAAAACCCAGGCTGCTTATTACAGCAGTTTGACGTGCCAGGACCGGCTGCGCATTGCTAATTATTTAAATAGAATTGCCTACAATTATCCTGAAAACGAACCGCCAAAAATGGACAAAACTGTTTTTAAAATAAGGTCGTGCGAATAGAGAATCAGTTAATTAACAACTTATACCCCCTGCCATGCACATTAATGATCTCCACATTGGGGTCATCCCTTAAATACTTACGGATCTTGCTTAAAAAAACATCCATGCTGCGGCCGTTGAAATAATTATCATCGTGCCATATATTCAGCAATGCTTCTTCGCGGGTAAGCACTTCATTTTTACGCAGGCAAAGTAAACGCAGTAATTCGGCTTCTTTGGTTGATAGCTTTTGCTGTACGCCGCCAATGGTAATAAGCTGTGAGGTATATTCAAAAGTGTAATGGCCTATCTTAAATGTTGTTTGTTTTTCCTCCTGTTGTTTTTCGGAATTGCCGGCCCTTTTAAGCAAGGCATTTATTCGCAACAGTAACTCTTCTATGCGGAAAGGTTTGGTTATGTAATCATCGCCGCCTAAATTAAACGCCTGGGTTTTATCTTCTATCATCCCCTTTGCTGTTGCAAAAATAATAGGTACGTGTTTGTTTATTTTCCTGATATCCTTACCCAAAGTAAAGCCATCCTTTTTGGGCATCATTACATCAAGTATCAGCAGGTCATAGCTGTTTTTTGTGAAGTTCCGCAAGCCTTCCTCGCCGTCTTTGCACAAAACAACGTCAAACTTGCCTTTTAGCTGCAGGTAATCCTGTAACAGTAAACCTAAATTAGGATCATCTTCAACGAGTAATATTTTTTTCATATTTTCAAGTCCGAAAGTCCGGAAAGTCCGAAAGTCCGAAAGATTGTTTTGTCTTTAATTAATACCGTTT
>DATCES010000545.1:0-3290 GCA_036509935.1 Mucilaginibacter sp. | reverse complement strand
CGATGGCCATTACCACATAATCGGCATCTTTATTTTTTAAAGCCTCGAAAGTTTGTTTAAACGAGCTGCATTCAATCGTCTGTATATCCTCACCAAAATATTTCAGTGCCGCTTCTTCGTGGAAGGAAGCGCGGATCCCCTGGATGGCAACCCTTAGTTTATCCTGTTTCATAAAACTCCTGTTAAAGCAAAAAATCCCGGTTGTTGGCCGGGACTTTTCAGTTTCTTTATATGGTTGTTAAAGCATATTAGTCCCGGCTCGTACTGTTAAAGTAAAAGTAGTAACCATAAAAATATGCGTTGTTAAATTTCATTGTTTTTTATTTGCGCCGTAAATGTACAGGTTAAAATGGATTTATCAATAAAAATAATTTATTTTTTTGAAAATAGGATAGGTGTAGCGGAATTTTATTTGGCGGGGGAGGGAATTCTCTTTTAAGTCTAATCAGCATTAAAGTATATTGAAACGGGGCTTGGTCTATGGTGGCTACTTTATCCTTTAGGCAATTTTATCCCGTTTTTTATTATAAAACTGTATATCCAACTATATTCTCTAACAGTTAACGCAGCAAATGAATAACTTTTTAAATTAAAGGATTTGATAGTAAGTAAAGAATACTTCTTTGGTTTCCTTCTTATCTTTTCGTTTGCATCTTCATAATCACCGTATATACAGATATAAAATATAGGATTTGATTTTAAATCGCCAGATAATTTATATTCAAAATAAAATGGGTCAGATGTAATATTAGCACTTAATTGTGGGGTTTTAAATGCCTGATTAACGAACTGTAAAGCGTCTCCTATTCTTACAACGTTGCAATACCTAAAATTCAATTTTTTTGCCACGCCTTGAGAAGAATGTAAAAAGGTTTTAATATTTACAGTGTCCAAGAGTTGTTCTGATTTTATATCATAGATCTCAATAAAGGGCCTTAAATTTTTACCTGACACATTTTGTATCGAATCACCAACTGCTTTTTCAATTTTATGTTGAGTAGAATCGTATTTGAGGTAATATTTTGCCATCGTTTGTGATGTTGAAGAAGCGTAAGAACTTGAAGTTTTGCTTAAACTTTCATTAAACTTTTTTTGATTGATAGAGTCCCTTATTTCAATATCGTTTGAATTTTTTATATCATTATTTTTATCCTTAATCACGGTAGACCAAATAATAACAATAGAAAAAATCAACAAAACAGGTATCCTAAACGATAATGATTTTAAAAATTTAAATGTTTTGTACTTACCTATTTCAGTACCAAATGAAATAAGAGCTATTATTAAAGTTGCTAAACCTATAATTATATTTAAAGCATCATTACTAATATCAACTGAAAGTGGTTTCATAATTTATCCAAATATAGCTTTAATAAAGCGGTCAATTGATATTCAATACATAGTCATTGCATCGGAACGAAGCAATCCTGTGTAGGGAAATCAACCTGTGTTTCGTTAAACTGTGTGATCCCGAGATTAATCTAAAAGAAAGCAACAAACTCTTCCGGCTTTATTTTTTTAACCTCAAAAAATACATTGTGCAAATGGTCAAAATCTGCATCTGTAGTTACAAGCCTCAATCCTAATAAAGCTGCAAGGGATGCAATCCATAAGTCATTCTTTCCCATATTGCGCGGAGTATTAAAAGGATAGGTTTCAAAGTTTGGATTGAGCCTTTGGGAATAAGTATCAATTTCAGTATAAGTCGCAACGGATAGTTGATTGACTTCGACTATATTAACCCCGGTTAAAAAATCATTAAGAAAATCGAGCCGGTTAGCTCCCCATTTTTTCCTGATAGCAAATGAACGGATTTCTGCCTCAGAAACAATTGAAATATATATTTTTGAATTTTCGGGATTAATGAAACGTAAAATCCCTGGTTCGTTGCGTGCCCTGACAGCGCTCAAAATAATGTTAGTGTCAAGTAAAACATTCATTACTTATCCCTTGCAAGGTCGGCCATCAAATCGGCCCATTCTTCATCGGTAAATGGTTCCGGTTTCGGTGCATTTTCCAGTGCTTTGATCAGACTATCTCTGTCTTTTCCCATTTTTAGCGCAAAAGCAGTAGTCCCACCGGCCGCCAATATTTCTTCGGGGGTATATGACTTGTGGGTTTTGAACAAACCCTGATTTACCGAAATGTCTGTTTTCATTGCTTTTCCCTCCTTATTATCACAAATATATAAATTAATTGCCTTTTTTGCAGCCTGATGTAATTAATGGGCTAATTCTTATTTTGAATGTTCTGTTTTGTTACCGCTAATTAGTGGTTTTGTTCCGCAGGAACATTTAGTTGGTTGGTTGGCTAAAGGCATCGGGATTCATATTTAAAACTCCATCATCCCCTCAAACTTTCCCCAAAAACCATCTTCAGGGAGCGGGGCAATAATAAGTACCGGTTCTTTTTTTATAGGGTGGATAAATTGCAGTTTACGGGCATGCAGGCATATACTTTTGCGCAAACTGCCGCGTGGGTAGCCATACTTATTATCGCCAACAATCGGGCAGCCAAGTGTGGAAAGCTGAACCCTTATCTGGTGCGGGCGGCCGGTTACCGGGTTAACCTCAATTAAATAATACCCTTCCAGTTCACCGGCTAATTTATAGCTTAACTCTGCCCTTTGGCTGCCAGGTACTTCATGGTCGTGTGCTTTGGTAACGTTTTTTTGCGGGTTTTTTACGAGCCAGTGCACAAGGTTCCCGGCTTCGGGCTGCGGTTTTTTGCGCACAACGGCATAGTAGGTTTTGTGCATTTCGCGTTTTTTAAACAGTGCGTTTATCCTTTCCAAAGCCTTGCTGGTTTTTGCAAAAAGTATAACGCCGCTAACGGGCCTGTCAAGGCGGTGTACCACACCCAAAAATGCGCCGTTTGCCTTGTTATATTTTTGGGCGATATATTTTTTAACCTTATCATCCAATGATTCATCACCGGTATCGTCCACCTGCACAATATCCCCGGCACGCTTATTCACGGCTATAAGGTGATTGTCTTCGAACAGGATATCGCTGTCGGTTATGTCGTGGTTTATATATTTAATGAGGACTTTGGTCATTATTTGTTGATGGTTGATGGTTCATGGTTCATGGTTCATGGTTGATGGTTGATGGTTGATGGTTCATGGTAAAAAGTTTCATTGCCACTTTTTTTCCGGCTATGACCTATCAACCATGAACTATGAACTTCTTAGTATTGCTCATGCTCATCCGGGAAGCTTTTTGTTTTTATATCATTAACGTAGTTCGTGATCGCTTTGTTCATCACCTCGTTTAAATTGGCATACTGGC